>JAUWJM010000125.1 GCA_030607715.1 Candidatus Aerophobota bacterium | reverse complement strand
GAATTATCGGAATTAATTAAGGGCAAAAGATCCTTAAGATTTCTGGCTGCAGTTCCTTCTCGAATCATTATATACATTCCTAATCTTAGCTTTTCTTTAGCTTCCTTGACCGTAGTGCATTCATGATCTGATTTTATACCTGCTCCTATATAGGCGCAAAGATTTTTTCCCTTTAAACCAGGAGCATGTCCATCTATCCTTTTTCCCTTAACTATTCTTATTTTGTCCAGAACTTGTTTATCTCTGAAAATCACCCCCGGAAAGTTCATCATTTCTGCTAAACCTAAAACCCGTTCATTTCCTAAAAATAAGGATAAATCATAGCTGGTTAACTCAGCTCCTGATGTTTCTAAATGAGTAGTTGGTACACAGGAAGGAAGCATTATGTATACATTCAAAGGTAGTTTTTGGGATGCCTCTAACATATAACGGATTCCATCAAAACCCATAACATTAGCAATTTCATGAGGGTCTGTAATTACAGAAGTGGTCCCTGTGGCAACCACTGCCCGAGCAAACTCATCAGGGGTAACCATAGAACTTTCCAGATGAACATGGCCATCGAAAAAACCAGGAACAAGATATTTTCCTGCCAAATCAAACTCCTTCTTAGCCTTATAATCTCCCATTCCAATGATCCTGTCCTCCTGCACCGCTACATTGGTTAAATGAATACCTCCAGAGAAGACATTTACCAGTTTGACATTCTTAAGAACTAAGTCAACTTCCTCTTCTCCTCGAGTCAGTTCAATTATCTTGCTTATATCCATAATTTTCCCTTATTCACTAACATCTTTCTCTCGTGTAAAAATATATTACCATAGAAAAAGGATAGTGTCAATTTGACCAGAAAAATTGACATTTTTAGAGAATATTGTAGATTAAGCAGAAGCCTAAGGGAAAGTAGAGGGGCTGACCCCACAAAACTATGGAAATTGATGATCTTCAGATTACCAAGATAGCTTTACCTTTGGAAATTTCTTCTGCCAGTCAGGCAGAGGAATTTGTAAGAGGGTGGGGGGAGAGATGTGAATTAGAAGGAAAGATGCTCTTTCGTCTTGTCTTTGTTGTTAATGAGGTTGTTGCCGGTATAGTCCAACTGTCAAAGGTAGTGGGTGTAAAGGGCAATATAGAAATTGAGATTGATACCTACACCCGTCATATTGTAGTTAATATAACCTTTCCAGCTAATATCCCTTTAGACCCTTCCTTCAATCATTCTGATAAATTTTTGGATGAATTTCCTGGACTGAAATTGCAACCTGACATCTTCTGGCATCATGTTTTATTAAAATGGGTTGACAAGGCTACCTGGTCCAGGTCACGGAAGAAGAGGACCATAAGTCTAACTCAGCATGCCCGTTTAGAAGATGAGGCAGGTGAGCTCTATTTTTTAAGTTTGAGGCCAAAGCCTGTGGATAATCTAAAATTAAACTTTCTTCCGGGAGATATTAACATTACAAAATCTCCCAAGCAAGAAACTGCCTTACGTCTGAGTCCTCAGGAAACATTTGTTATTAAATTAATAGATGGGAAAACTGCTGTAAGAGAAATATACTATTCTTTTGTTAAGAAATTTGGATTGATACATCCCCAAACCCTGGGCAGCCTTATAGAGAATCTCATTAATGGGGGACTTATTGTGCCTGATGAGCCCCTAAGGAGTTCCTATAAGAGGAAAGATTCAAAAATAAAGAGAATCTTAAACAGAATTTTTAAATTGCGTTACACTATTCCCAAATCTGATAACTTTGTTGAAATCTTAAATCAGAAGATAGGATGGTTGTGGAGTATTAGAGCAAGGTATCTCTATTTTTTCTTTATCCTGACCTCTTTTGTGCTCTTCTCTTTATATTTACCCTCTATTAAGATTTTAGCTGGTGAATATTTCACGGGTAGGCTGCTTCTCCATCCCGAAATTTGGATAGGTTTCTATCTGGGAATGAGTATAAATATAATCTTTCATGAGTTCTCTCATGCTATTATGTGCAAAAAGTATGGAGGCAAGGTTCATGAGATGGGTATGATGTTGTACTATGCTTTTCCTTGTGCCTTTGTTGATACCACAGATGCCTGGATGTTTGAAAACAAATGGCACAGAGTTATGGTTTCTTTGGCAGGTCCGCTTTTTTCTTTAATATTAACCTGCCTTTATGGCTGGGTGTGGGTTTTATCTATGCACTGGTGTTTTCAAAACTTAAGCCTCATATTTGGTGCAATCTTTTTGGTTGGCCTGGTGAATGTATTTATTCAATTTATTCCATTTATAGAAACTGATGGATACTACATACTTATGGATATCTTAGAGATGCCAAATCTTAGAAAAAATTCCTTTTCTTATCTTCGTTCACTATCAGGTGCTTTTTTTATGGGAAGGCCAAAGCCAAAAACATCAAAGAAAGAGAAAAGAATATATCTTATTTACTCTTTTCTTGCTTTAGCCTTTGTAATTTTTATGCTTTTACTTCTGTTTAACTTTATTAAGATTAGATTAACTAAATATCCAGGTATTTTTAGCTGGGTTTTGGCTTCTATATTGGTAGTTTTGTTTTTTGAAAGAGTTATAAAGACTGGCCTGAATTGGTACAAAAAGAACTATTTGGCACCTATGGATCTAAAAATAGGTGCATAGAAAAATAAAAATGAGGAGGTGAGATGCTATGGAGTTAAATAAGGAAAAAATGAGCGGGTTGATTATGGATCTATACGCTAATCCTGAGCTGAAGCAAAACTTTTTGAATGATTCGAAAAGTGTGCTCAAAGAGAAGGGTTTTAGTATACCCGAGGATATGGAGATTAAGGCTGTTGAAGATACCAAGATGGTAAAGCATATTGTCCTGCCCTATCTTGATCCTGGTGAAAAGCTTACCCCAGAGGAAATGGAAGCCAGGTTAAGTAAGTCATTAGGGGTGTTACCCCCGGTGATCGGGCCTCATTAAAATGAGTTAACAATGCTACCTCTGATTCAGGTCAGGGAAGAAGCCAACCGTAAGACTAATTCAGCAGGCCCGTTTGGAAGATAAGGCAGGTGAGCTTTATCTTTTAAGATGGATGAGTAGGTAATCTTAACTATTACCTATCCATCCATAAATTGCGCTGAAATTAAAAGCCAATTAGTTCTTTTTGTATATTGGTAAAGGAAAACAGAACTTTCTCCCAACGGGGTTCACCGAATATTTACATTTTTTAGAACTCTCTAAGATGGGGGTAAAAAATGGAGCAAGTAATAAATATTCATATCGAAAAATTACCAGAAGGTGTATATCTGGCAACATCGGATGATGTCCAGGGTCTTGTGGCCCAGGGGCGTACAATTTGGGAGACGCTGGAAATTGCACGCGATGTCGCTCGTAAATTGTTAGAAGCACCGAAGGAACAGCAAGTGACTCCTAAATTAACTCCTATTAAAGAACGTTTTGATTATCCATTAGTTTTAGAGATATAATATGGGATGATTATCAGGCTTTCGCTATCGTGATGTCATCAAAATGATTTCTCTGTGTTCTCTGTGATTAAGTTTTGACATTACCTGGGAAGAAAGGGAACCCGTGCTAAAGGTAGCTGTCGTTCATATTGGTTCAATAGGTGACTATGGCTGGACCTACGAAGCTCACATGGGAGCTCAGAGGATGACTAAACTACTACCCTATGTTGAGCTCTCAGAGAAGGAGAATGCTTGTGGTCCCGATACTCCACAGATACTGAGGGAATATGCAAAGGCAGGATACAAAGTAATCTTCTGTCATAGTTGGGACTTTGAGAAATATATCAAAGAAGTAGCTTTAGATTACCCCGATGTCATATTGTATGTGGGGAAGTGGGGTTAAGAAAGAAACTCCTAATGCAGGGATATATTATGGCAGGATGTATGAAGCCAAGTTCCTGGTTGGAATGGTAGCTGGTGCCGTTTGGAACTGGGCTCCCATTATGATTGATATAGTAAGAGCAGTGCATGAAAAAACATGGTATGAATACCCAGCTCAGGATTGGTGGTATGGATTATCTAAAGAAGGGGTAAAACTTGCTCCCTTTAGTGATTTAGTTCCTGAGAGGATAAGGAAGATGATTGAGGAAAAAAAGCAAGCAATTATAAAGGGAGAGTTTAAAGTTTTTCCAGGGATGAGTGACAAGGAGCTGCGAGAGATTTATCATTTTGAATCAAATGTAGTAGGTAAGCTTCCTTATCTTTATTAATTGAGAAATATCCTGAGGAAAAGTTCTCTTTTATCTCTTTTTTCCGTAGTGGGTAAGCTTTTTAAAAAAGTAAGAATTAATATAAAAATTTTGCGAGGTCGTTGTTCCACCTATCAATTTCCTTCTCTCCTCTCTCCCTTGAGTGAGGAGGATTAAGGTGGGGGTGAAGATTTGGTTAAGTGAATGAGTAAATGCAAGATTTTGACTTTGTAGCTAATTATGTTATATTACATTATGTATTTTTACATAATGTAATAAAGGAAACTAAGGATGGTTAATCCCTTTAGATATGGTGAGGCAGTTGCAGGTGAATATTTCTGCAATAGAATTCGTGAGATTCAGCAACTTACATCTTGCATTAGATCTGCTCAAAATGTATTTATCTATTCTAATCGCCGTTTGGGTAAGACATCACTGATAAAAGTGGTAAAGGAGACTTTGGGTAAAGAAGTTATCACTATCTATGTTGATGTTCATAGGGCAAGCTCAACAGCTCAATTTTTAGAGGTTTATTCCAAGGCTATTAGCCAGGCGTTTCTTACCAGAAAAGAAAAAATTGAGAAAATAGCAAATTTTTTTAGCCGAGTTATCCCCAGTTTTGAAGTTGGAAAAGATGGTAGCTGGAAAGTATCATTTGATTTTTCTCGGACAAAATCAAGTGTGGAAAGAGCACTGGAGGAGGTATACGAGCTACCGGAAAGGATAGCAAAAGATTATAAAAAACGGGTGGTTGTTATCTTTGATGAATTTCAAGAAATTAGCCAATTCAATGGGGAGCAGTTTGAGAAAAAAATGAGGTCCTTTATTCAACATCACAACGAGGTTTGTTACATTTTTATGGGCAGTAAGACTCATATCATCTTAGAAATGTTTAGCAATCCAG
>JAUWJM010000159.1 GCA_030607715.1 Candidatus Aerophobota bacterium | reverse complement strand
TGGCAAGAGAAAAGACTAAAGCGGTTGATGCCGTGTTTAACAAATTTGAAGCTGGAGATCCCGACGTCAAAATTCTAGTTACGCAGGTTCCGTATGCGGAACTGCAAAAAAAATTGTTAACAGCATTTGCGGCTGGAGTAGCTCCTGACATATTCGTTATTCCGGATGAATGGCTAGCTTTGTTCATAGGAAATAATATTGTTGAACCTGTGCCTGTGGAAGATGAAAAAGAGTTCTTTGAAAGTGGAGCTTGGCCGGAAATACGCTTGTGTTTAGAGAGAGAAGGCAGGCTTCAGGGATATCCGTGGGAAATCTCAGTATATGGGTTACATTATAATAAGGATATGTTCAAAGAAGCAGGTCTCAACCCAGAGAAACCGCCGAAAAGCTGGGATGAATTTAGAGACTACGCCAAAAAACTGACCAAAAGGGATGAAAGTGGAGAAACAACGCGCGTGGGTTATGCAATAAGACATGTAGGGCATCCGGCCGGCGTAGTGGGAAAATGGATTTCTTTTCTATGGACAAGTGGTACTTATCTAGTGGAAAATCCATACACTCCTGGTGGAAAAAAAGCGACCTTTAATACTCCGGGAGGAATAGCAGCAGGCCAGCTCTATATAGATATGATTTATAAGGACAAGAGCACAAGTCTTGGATTTCCAGATCCGCGAGATGCCTTTGTGCAAGAACTAGCTGCTATGCAAATTAGCGAAAATGGGGCTTATTTTCGATGGGTAACGGAAGCCCCTGATATGAAATGGGGATTTGGTCCGATTCCAAAGCCTTCTGGAGGAAAGAATGCAACTGTATTTAGTGAATGGGGATATTATGTATCACGACTCTCTACCAGCAAGATCAAAGAGAAAGCCTTCAAATTTTTAAAGTTTATAACTAACCAAGAGAATGAGCCCCAAATGAAAGTGGAGTTTCCTGGGTGGATACTTGCAAGAAAAAGCACTATGTTAGAAGATCCTTTCTATCTAGCCAGGCCAGAGTTACTGGAATCTATTTCTAGTGTATTACCGTATGGACACGCATATTCACACAATACACGTTTGTCAGAGGTAAATGAGACAGTGGGACTCTACATAGCCAGAGCATGGCATGGAGAAATGACAGCCGAAGAAGCTCTTATCAAGGCGGAGGCAGAGGTTAACAAGATTCTTGCTAGATAAGATAAGCGTTACGGTATCGGTGAAGGGAATAAATAAGGGAGGTGTTCCTCTATAAGAAAGGGGGCGCCTCCCTTATAAAGAAAGTTTTATTTAAAAGGAAAGAGGAAAAATAATGAAAATTCTGGGGAGCAAAATTAGTCAAAAACATAGAAGATGGATATGGGGGTATTTATTTATTATCCCGGTATTGCTTTTGTTTTCAGTCTTCAGAATATATCCATTAATTCGTTCTTTTTCCCTTGGCTTTTACCAATGGAACATATTAAGTCCAATCAAACCCTTTGTTGGCTTACAAAATTATAGAGCGCTCTCTGAAGATGCAATTTTTGTGCAGGCACTTAAAAATACAGTAATTTATACAGTGATTGTTATTTTCGTGGGGACAGTGATAGCCTTGTTTCTAGCTCTTCTGCTTAATAGGAAGTTCAAATTGAAAGAGACTTTTAAACTTGTCTATTTTTTACCTGTGATAACTCCGATGGTTGCAGTAGCTATTGTTTGGGAGTGGTTATATCAGCCACAATTTGGTTTATTTAATGGTATTTTGAAATATTTGGGATTGCCTACCCAGCAGTGGCTATTGTCCAAAGACCAGGCCCTGATGTCGGTGATTATCTTCAGTATATGGAAAGGTGTGGGATATAATATGGTTATATTCCTGGCAGGACTGCAAGGAATACCAGATATATATTATGAAGCAGCGAGAATCGATGGAGCTAATAGTTTTCAGCGCTTTAAAGGCATAACCTTGCCGTTATTGATGCCCACAACGCTATTTGTGATTATTATGTCAACCATAAGCGCTTTGCAAGTTTTTACTCAAGTTTATGTTATGACCCAGGGAGGACCAATAAATGCTACGATGGTGACTGTGCTGTACATTTACAAAGTTGGTTTTGATTTTTTGAGATTTGGCTATGCATCAGCAATAGCAACTGTATTATTTATTTCCATTCTTGCAATAACGATATTACAGTTCAAGTTCTTGGGTAGAAGGGCCGAAGTAACTTATTGAGAGAATAATTATTGCCGTGCTTCGGGCCTAGGAGAGGATTTCTAAAGAGATGATAGAGAAAAAAGGTAGAAGTTTGCTATTTGTGGGGAAGACAATGGACTATATATTGCTTGTAGGGATTGCAATAGTAATGGTGATACCCTTTCTGTGGATGATATCGACATCGTTAAAGTCTCCGCCCGATATTATGTCTTATCCTCCTACGTTTATTCCCAATCCAGTTATGTGGGTAAACTATGCAAAGGCATGGGAAGCTGCTCCCTTCGCCAGGTATCTTTTAAACAGCCTTACTGTGGCTCTTTTTGCAACGGGAGGCAGCGTATTTTTTAGCACACTAGCAGGATTTGGTTTTGCGAAGTATGATTTTCCTGGCCGGAATATACTCTTTATTCTAGTCCTAGGCACTTTAATGGTGCCTTTTCAAATGACTATGATCCCATTATATATGATAATGATAAAGTTGCGGTGGGTAGATGATTTAAAAGCTTTAATAGTGCCTTCTCTGGCCAGTGCATTTGGAACATTTTTGATGAGGCAATTCATAGGAACAATACCTGATGATTTGATGGACGCCGCCAGAATAGATGGTTGTTCAGAAATCCGGATATTTTGGAGTATCATTCTGCCACTTTGCAAATCTGGATTAGCTGTCCTAGCCCTATTCATGTTTATGGGAAGCTGGAATGAATTTTTGTGGGCACTTATAGTAATAGATTCCACATTAAAAAAAACCTTACCGTTGGGGCTGGCTACATTTGAACTTCCTGGTGAGATTATTGCCTATGGGCCACTTATGGCGGCTTCGGTATTTGTAATAGCGCCTATAATGATACTATTTGTATTCACACAAAAATATATGACAAAAGGCATAATTATAACGGGATTGAAAGGCTAGACATATAGTTCAGGATAATAGAAAAAAACTTCTTTAAGTCAAATAAAAGAGAGGATATGAACACAAGAGAGAGATATTTAGCTACAATGCATTTTGAAGAGGTCGACCGTATTCCTAATTGGGAGATAGGATTTTGGAATGAGACGATTAGACGATGGCACAAGGAAGGTCTACCACAGGACATACATTTAGATGAATTTTTTGGCTTCGATAGATATCAGGGCATCTTCTCTTCTGATAGGTATATAATTTTGGGGATGGTTCCAGGCTTTGAAAGACAGGTTCTTGAGGAAGACAACAAATATCGCATCTGGATTAGTGAAAAGGGCATAAAGATGAAGGAATTCAGGGAAGGAGCAGAAACATCGATGCCTCAGTTTCTGGAGTTTCCCGTAAAAAATCGTCAGGATTTTCATAGAATAAGAAAGGAACGTTACAATCCAAAGTCCCCTGCCAGATATCCTTTATGGTGGAAAGACTTGGTCAGATGTTGGAAAGATAGAGACTATCCATTGGCTATTGCTAGTGGCAGAGACTTTGGTTTTCTGGGAACTTTGAGAGAACTGATGGGCGCAGAGAACCTATTAATTGCCTTCTGCAATGATGCCTCACTCATTCATGAGATGATGGAATTTCTGGCTGATTTTTACATTGAGGTTTTCTCCCCAGCACTAGAGGAGGTTAATTTTGACTTTGCTATGTTCTTCGAAGACATGGCTTATAAGAATGGGCCCCTAATTTCTCCTAAGATGTTTCGAGAATTCATGCTTTCTCCTTACAGAAGAGTGACAAATTTTTTACGAGGACATGGCGTGGATGTCATTTTTGTGGATAGT
>JAUWJM010000069.1 GCA_030607715.1 Candidatus Aerophobota bacterium | reverse complement strand
GTATATTGATAAGGTAGTAGTTATAGCTCCATCCCCTATTGGAAGAACCCCGCGTTCCAATCCTGCCACCTATACTGAACTTTTCACTCCCATCCGCCAGATTTTTTCCCGGATAGAAGAGGCAAGAGTAAGAGGATACAACCAGGGTAGATTTAGTTTTAATGTTCGAAAGGGAAGATGTCAGATATGCAAGGGAGAGGGGATGATTAAAATAGAGATGCAGTTTTTACCTGATGTTTATGTTCCCTGTGATGCCTGCAAAGGAAAAAGGTATAATCGAGAAACTCTTCAGATAAAGTATAAGGGGAAAAATATCTCTGATGTTCTGGAAATGACAGTGGAAGAGGCTCTACATTTCTTTCACAATATTCCTCAGGTGAGAAGAAAACTTAAGATCCTTTACGATGTAGGCCTGGGATATATTAAAGTAGGACAACCTGCTCCTACTCTTTCGGGGGGAGAAGCTCAAAGAATTAAATTATCTAAGGAACTCTCTAAAATAGGCACAGGAAAGACTGTCTATATTCTCGATGAGCCAACCACGGGTCTACATTTTGCCGATATTGAAAAACTACTCAAAGTATTAAATAGATTAGTGGACAGGGGCAACACTGTAGTGGTTATTGAGCATAATCCTGATGTAATTAAGGTTGCCGATTACATTATTGATTTAGGTCCCGAAGGAGGGGATGCGGGAGGAGAAGTGGTAGCTTCTGGCACTCCCGAAGAGGTGGCTAAAAATTCTCGCTCTTACACTGGAGAAATATTGAAAGAGCTATTATAAGTAAATCATTTTGACAATACCAAAAGATTTGATAGGATAACCCTTAAGGATAAGGTTCAATGAGAAAGTTTTATCTTACTACCCCGGTTTATTATGTTAACGATGTTCCTCATTTAGGGCATGCCTATACCACTGTTGCTGCCGATACTTTAATCAGATACAAGAGACTTGCCGGCTACGATACTTTTTTGCTTACTGGAACCGATGAACATGGGAATAAAATCCTTCAAGCATCCCAAAAAAATAATCTTACCCCTATTGAGCTGGCCGATAAAATGTCAGCTAACTTTAAAGAATTATGGGGAAAGCTTTGTATTTCTTACGATGATTTTATTCGCACCACCCAGACTCGTCATGCCCAGGTAGCAAAAAAAATCTTTTTGAAATTATACGAAAAAGGGGATATTTATGAGGGTAAATATGAGGGATGGTACTGTGTGCCCTGTGAAAGTTTCTGGCTGGAATCTCAACTGAAAAAGAATAGATTGTGTCCCGAGTGCGGAAGGAAGGTAGAAAAGATTAAAGAGGAAAACTATTTCTTTAAGCTTTCCTCTTATCAAAAACCTTTACTTTCATACTTTAAAACTCATCCCAATTTTGTTCTTCCCCCTACTCGAATGAATGAAGTTGTAGAATTTGTTAAAAGGGGATTAAAGGACTTAAGTGTTACCCGTCTAAACTTAAAATGGGGTATTACCTGTCCCCTGAATAATAAACATACAATTTACGTATGGGTTGATGCTCTAATTAACTATATCTCAGCTCTGGGTTATTTGGAGGCCAATCCCAGATTCTCTAAATTTTGGCCTGGCGATGTTCAATTAGTGGGAAAGGATATTTTAAGATTCCATGCCATTATCTGGCCTGCTCTTTTGATGGCTCTGGATATAGAGCTTCCCAGGATGGTTTTCGCTCATGGTTGGTGGAAGATAAAAGGGGAAAAGATGTCCAAATCCAAAAAAAACGTAGTTGATCCCTTAATATTGACAGAAGAATACGGAGCAGATTGTCTGAGATATTTTCTTCTAAGGGAAGTCCCTTTTGGTGAGGATGGAAATTTCTCTCACTTTCTTTTTATTAAAAGAATAAACAGTGATTTAGCTAATGATCTGGGGAATTTACTAAATAGAGTCTTGCCTTTAGTGATAAGATACTGTGGAGGAAAAGTACCCTCTCCTTCTGGGAAGACAGAGGAAGATGGAAAGCTAAGAGAGAGGATTGATGATCTTTTTCCCTCCTTAGATCAACTAATGGAAACTCTTTCCTTTTCTGATGCACTATCTAAGATCTGGGAGATAGTTAAAGGGGCAAATCTGTATATAGATAGATGTGCTCCCTGGCAATTAGCTAAAAAGGAGGAGGAAAAGGCAAGATTAAATACTGTTCTTTACAACTCATTAGAAGTGCTTCGGATATTATCCATTCTTCTTTTTCCCTTTATTCCTCAGTCAGCAGAAAAAATGTGGACTCAATTAGGATTGCAGGAAGATCTAAAACTTCAGAGCCTGGAAAAAGCAAAAATCTGGGGCCAGCTTCCTCCAGGAGTTTTGGTACAGAAAGGTCCCCCTCTTTTTCCTCGTATAAAAGAAGATTTTTAATGAAATTAAAACAGGAAATAAAGTATCTTTGTCAGGAATATAACTTTTCTCCCCAAAAGTATCTGTCTCAAAATTTTTTAATAGACTCCCCTATAAGAGAGAGAATAATTGAAAACTTACATATATCCAGAGAGGATAAGGTGTTAGAGATAGGGGCAGGCCCAGGAATTTTAACTGAAAAGCTAATAGAGAAAGCGCAAAAGCTATGGGCAGTAGAGATAGATGCCCGATTATGTCAGATTCTTCAAGACAAGCTGGGGGAGAGGAAAAATCTTGAGATAATTTGTTCTGATATTAGCTATCTTGTTTCAGAGAAAAGATTTTCCTCTTTTGAAATTAAAGTAGTGGGAAACTTACCTTATCATATAGCCTCTTCCCTTTTACTGGATTTAGCAGGGGAAAAGTGGATAATTGAAATGGTGGTAATGGTGCAAAGAGAGGTTGGAAGGAAAATCTTAGCCAGGGTCGGGAAAAAGGAAAGGGGAATATTAACCGTTATCTTAAATCACTATTTTCAAATAGAAAAAATAATAGATGTCCCTCCTCAGGCTTTTCTTCCACCTCCTCGAGTGGGATCTACGACAATAAGATTTAAGAAAAAAAACAGATATAAAACTCAAGATAAGGATTTTTTTATCTCTGTGGTAAAGGCTGCTTTTTCCCTCAGGAGAAAAAAGCTTGTTAACTCTCTTAGCAGTGGAATGGGGCTGAAAAGAGAGAAAATAAGAAAAACCTTGCAAAAGATAAATATTTCTCCAGAGAAAAGAGCAGAAGATCTAAAAGTAGGAGAATTTGTTGAAATAACAGATGAGCTAAGCAAATTTTATCAAGGAGAAGGAATTGTCTATCCACACCATTGAATGGGAAGATCAGCAAATCAAAATCATTGACCAAACTAAACTTCCCTGGGAATTAACCTATCTTTGGATAAAAGATGTAGGGGAGCTATGGAAAGCTATTCATCAGCTTAAGGTAAGGGGAGCTCCGGCTCTGGGGATTGCTGGAGCCCTGGGAGTAGTGTTGGGGATACAAAACTTCTCAGCTGAGGATTATGTTAGTTTCAAAAAGGAGCTAAATAAAGTAGTTCAATATTTATCCTCATCCAGGCCCACTGCTGTTAACCTTTTCTGGGCTTTAAAGAGAATGTCTCAATGCGCCGGGAGAAATCAGGAGAAAAGCATAAATGAGATAAAGGAAAGTTTAAAAGATGAAGCTTTTAAAATTATAGAGGAAGATAAGGTATGTAATCGTCTAATTGCTAAAAATGGGTCTTTCCTGATCTTTGATGGAGATAGCATTCTTACTCACTGTAATGCTGGAGTCTTAGCTACATTTGACTATGGAACTGCTCTGGGAATTATTTATCGAGCGAAAAAAGAGGGAAAGAAGGTAAAGGTCTACGCAGATGAAACCAGGCCTCTTCTTCAGGGAGCAAGGTTAACAGCCTGGGAACTTTTGCAAGAGGGAATAGAGGTTATTTTAATTTGTGATAGTATGGCAGGGGAGGTAATGAGAGAAAAAAGAATTAACAAGGTTCTGGTGGGAGCAGATAGAGTAGCTTCCAATGGAGATGTAGCTAATAAAATAGGAACTTATACCTTGTCTGTATTGGCTAAAGAAAATGGTATACCTTTTTACGTTGCCTGCCCCTTCTCCACCATTGATTTATCCCTTTCCGGAGGTGAAGATATTCCCATTGAACAGAGAGACCCCCAGGAGATAACCTCATTTTCAGGGAAAAGAGTCGCTCCTTCAGGAATAAATGTTTACAATCCAGCCTTTGATATTACTCCTGCTCGATATATCTCAGCCATAATCACAGAAAAGGGTGTGCATCAGCCTCCCTACAAGAAGAGCTTAAAGGAAAAATAAAAATGGAGAAAAAAATAGATTTAGAGCAAGTTAGATATATTGCTCATCTTGCTCGTCTGGACCTAACCCCTCAGGAGGAAGATAAATTTTCCTCTCAGCTAAAAGATATCCTGAATTATGTGGATAAACTAAAGGAAGTGGATACTAAGAATGTCCCTCCTACTTCCCATGTTTTCCCGTTAAGTAATATTTTCAGGAAAGATAAAAGAGGATTTTCTCTTTCATCTCGAGAGGTTTTGTCTAACGCTCCCCAACAGAAAAATAATCAGTTTCAGGTCCCTAAGGTAATAGGGTAATGAGTGACAAATAACCCATTCACTAAGTTCTTTTTAACGTTGAACCTTTTGCCTTAGGCCTTTACCCCTTTTACGCATCCACGCATTTACCTGTTACATATCACTTATTACATATTACTTTTTGTCTTTAGCCATTCTTTGATTAAGAAAATAAAGAAGCAGAAACCACAGTTGTAAAGAAAGAATGGGTAAAAAGAGGAGGAAAAATTTTCCAAAAAGGAAAATCGGTAAAATAGGCTCAACCAGAGAGAAAGCAAAGCTGTCTGAAGTATGGAAACTATTCCTACTCCTGAAAGAAAGACAAGAATATTTTCCTGATAAATTTTCTCTTTAATACTTCCCATTAAGAAACCTATCAAACATAGTGAAAAGGAGTTCAATCCCAAAAGAGGGGAAAAGAAAATATCTTTAAGAATCCCAGCAGTAAAGCCTACTATCAGGCCCTCTTTCCATCCTCGGAACCAGGCCCAGGATACTACTAAAACAAGGAAAAGATCTACTCCCCCCTTCCACCAACCTGCAAAAGTGAATTGTAGAACTGAAGCTGTCACCAGAAATCCTATAAAAATTCCTAATTTCTTCACTGTTGAGTTACCAGAAAAAATTCTTTTAGTTTACCAAAATCTACCGAGGGGATTATTTCAATTTCTTGAAATAAATAATTGGGTTTCTTTCTTATTTTGGAAATATATCCCACTAAAATTCCTTCGGGGAAAAGACCACCTAATCCAGAAGTAACTACCTTATCCCCCACTTTAACCTTAGCTTTAGTTAAAAGATACTTCAACTCACATACTCCTTCTTTGCCTTTCCCCTGCAGGATGCCTATATCCTGTGTTCTTTGGACTCTAACGCCAATCTTGCTTCTTTCGTCCAGAACTAACAAGACTTTAGTTTGATGAGAATAAACCTCTATTACTTTTCCCACCAATCCTTGAGCATTAACCACTGCCATTCCTTTTCTCACTCCTTCCCCTGCTCCCTTATCTGTATAGATAACTTTAAAAAAATTTATTGGGGAATAAGCTACCAGTTTCACAGGGGTTAATTTGTAGGGATGTTCCTCTTTGAATCCCAAAAGAGCTTTTAGTCTGTGGTTGGAGGCCATAATTTGTGGGTAATAATTTCTCTCCCGGAAGAGGAGTTCTGTCATTTTTCTTTTAAGGATTAAGTTCTCTTTTTGCAGAGATTTGGCCTGGGATACACTTTCCACAAAATTTCTTAATCTCATTTTTAGATTAAAAGAAAGAGAGTTAAAAAATTCCCCTATAAAATAATTTTTCTCCCTAAGGTTAGTTAATAAGTGAGGTTGAGAGAAAGAGAGAAACATTAAACAAAAGGAGAGAATTAAAAAAATGCTTAAAAGAAGTGCCTTATGTTGAGAGATATCTTTTAACATTATAGTTACTTTAAATTTGGGGTTATTTCCACTGCGGAGAGTAAATCTCGGTTATCCAATAGTTTTCCCAGTCCCAGAGCTACAGAAAGAAGAGGTTCAGGAACTAATTTTACAGAAAGACGAACTCTCTCAGAAACATACTTATCAAAACCTTTTAAACAGGCTCCTCCTCCGGTAAGATGTATTCCATTTTTCATTATATCACTTGCTAAGGCAGGGGGACACTCTTCCAAAGTTGCCTCTATTACATCTGCAATGGTGGAAAGGATAGGGGTAAGCATAGTGCTTATCTCCTCTAAATTAATCTCTATTTCATTGGGAAAACCTGTATTTAAATCTCTACCACTTATCTTTATTTTCTCATTTTCTGAAGGGGGATAAATACAACCAACATCTATTTTCATTTGTTCAGCCATCCTCTCCCCTATAGATAAGTTATGTTTTTCCTTGATGTATTGGATAATAGCTTGATCCATCTCATCTCCGGCAATACGTGTAGAGTTGCTAACAACCACTCCATTTAAAGAGACTATGGTTGCTTCACTGGTTCCTCCTCCTATATCTACTATCATATTACCTATGGGTTCAGATATTGGAAGATCTGCTCCAATAGCCGCTGCTACTGACTCAACTACCAGACAAACTTTTCTTACTCCCAGTTCTTTAGCTATATCTACCAGAGCTCTTCTTTCAACCCTGGTAGCCCGGGAAGGAGTTCCGATTACTAATTTAGGTCCTATCATTACTCGTTGAGGTTGAGCCGTGTGCAAAAAGTGTTCCACCATTTTATAGGTAATATCAAAATCAGCGATAACCCCATCCAGCATGGGACGAATAGCTAAGATGCTCTGGGGAGTTTTTCCCAACATTCGCTTAGCTTCATCTCCTATACCCAGCAGTTTCCCACTTTTTTTATTAACAGCAACAACAGAGGGAAGATCAAGAATAATTCCTTTGCCCTTTTTGTAAATAAGGGTATTGGTGGTGCCCAGATCTATCCCTAAACTATCCCCTATTAATTTAAAACTAAATAAGCTCTTAAACATAAAAGCATTATATTTAGAAAAAGAGGAAAAGTCAAATTTATACATTAGGGGGAGGACCCCCTTGTCCCCCCTGGGAAGATCTGAGTTCTTTTTTAATCTGATTTCATCTGTGTAAATCTGTGGCAAATTCTTTAAAAAAATTTGCATTAAAAAAGAAAAAGAATATAATATATGAAAACTTATTTTAAGGAGTAAGACTTATGATACTACGGAGCTTAAGAAAAAGCATTAAACCTATGATGTGGGTTATAGCTATAGCATTTATAGCTTCTCTTTTCTTTATGTACGGACCTTTTTTTGGAAGAGGAGGTAGAGAAAAACCCCTGATTAAGGTAAATAATGCTTCCATATCCTATGCCAGTTTTCTTAGAAGCTATAAAAGAGCCTATGATCAATATTTGCAAGATGCTGAGGGAGAAATTTCTCCCCAAGTAGAGAGCTACCTTAAAAGCCAGGTATTATCTAATCTTATAGCTAATGAGATCCTCTATCAGGAAGCAAAAAAAGCAGAAGTTAAGGTAAGCAAAGAGGAAGTTACCCAACAGACAAAAGAAGTAAAGAGAAGATTCACCTCACAGGAGTATTTCATGAGATGGTTATCTTACCAGGGATACTCCTATTCTGACTTTGAGGAAGAAATTGAAAGACAATTAACCATATCCAGATTAACCCAGAGAATAATGGATAGTGCAATAGTTACTGATGAGGAGTTAAAAGACTACTGGGCATTAGAGAATGAAAGGATAGAAGTAGAGTATCTTTTACTTAATCCTGAAGAATATGCTGAAGACATAAAGGTAACTACTGAGGAGGCAAAAAAATATTACCAGGATCATAAAGATGATTTCAAAGTTCCAGAAAAGGTAAAAGTGCAGTACATATTGATCTCTCCCGGGGATTTTAAAGATAAAATTGAAGTTAACGAGCAAACTTTAAAGGAATACTACCAGGATCACTTAGATGAGTTTGAGGTAGAGGAAAAAAGAAGAGCCAGCCATATTTTAATTGGATTACCTTCTTCAGCTACAGATGAGGAGGAAAAAAAAGCTAAGGAAAAAATAGAGAAAATAGAGGATGAAATTAAAAAAGGGGCTGATTTTGCTTAGTTAGCCAAAAAGTATTCTGAGGATCCTGGTTCATCTACAGAAGGAGGGGATTTAG
>JAUWJM010000107.1 GCA_030607715.1 Candidatus Aerophobota bacterium | reverse complement strand
GGATTCCTTAATTCAGAGGATAGGGAGTTCTTTCTCCAGCTCACCTCTCTTTCCAAAATTGGACCAAAACGGGCTTTAAGAATGCTTTCCAAAATCTCACCTCTTGAATTAAAAAAAGCCATTCTAAAAAAGGATCTAACTATCTTAACTCATATTCCTGGCATCGGGAGGAAAACAGCTCAAAGGCTGGTTTTAGAATTGGGAGAAAAAATAGGGGAGGAATCCATTCAAGCAATAGGAGAGGACCAGCTAACAAAAGATGCTCTATCAGCCATGATTTCCCTGGGATACAAGCCAAAAGAAGCCTGGGAAGCAATAAAAAAAGCTTTAAAATCTAAGGGTAGAAAGGATTTACCTACCCTTGTCAGGGAAGCTTTAAAATATGTATAAAGAAGAAAATTTAAAGGAAAAAATCACTACACCTTCTCTTCAGGGAGAAGATAGAGGATTTGAAGCTACTCTGCGTCCAACGAAACTCAAAGAGTTCATTGGACAGGAAAAAATTAAAAATAATTTAAGTATTTTCATTCAAGCTGCTCGCCAACGGGGAGATTCTCTGGATCATACTCTTCTTTATGGACCACCAGGATTGGGAAAAACTACCTTAGCCCATATTATTGCCCGAGAAATGGGAGGAAAAATTCACTCTACCAGTGGCTCAGCTATTGAGCATCCCGGTGATTTAGCCAAAATCCTCACCAATGCAGAACTTAGAAATGGGGATACTTTATTTATAGATGAGATCCATCGCTTGCATCCTCAAGTGGAGGAAGTTCTCTACTCAGCTATGGAAGATTTTAAAGTGGATATAATTTTAGGCAAAGGAGCCAGTACCAGATCTGTAAAACTCCCTCTGTCTCGCTTTACTCTGGTAGGCGCTACTACCCGAGCCGGACTTCTTACTTCTCCCCTGCGCAACCGAGTTGGAGTGGTTAGCAGACTGGATATTTATGAGGAAGAAGAACTTTACCGAATAGTTCTTCGCTCAGCAAAGCTCCTGAAAATAGAAATTGATAGGAAAGCAGCTAAAGAAATAGGGGAAAGGTCTCGAGGGACTCCCCGAATTGCCAACAGGTTACTTCGCCGAATAAGAGATTATGCTCAAGTAAAGGGAGAGGGAATTATAACTAAAGAGATTGCTAATGAGGCTCTATCTATGCTGGAAGTGGACCATAAAGGCCTTGATACTATGGACAGAAACGTACTACAGGCCATCCTCTATAAGTTTGGAGGAGGACCTGTGGGATTGAAAACCTTATCTATGGCTGTTAATGAGGAACCAGATACTATAGAGGAAGTTTACGAGCCTTATCTTGTTAGACTTGGCTTTATTAACAGAACTCTTAAAGGGAGAACGGCCACACATCTGCTTTACGAGTATATGGGCAAGCTTCCTCCTTCTTCTCAACAAAAAGAACTACCTCTGCTGTGATTTACTGGAAGACCGGGAGCGCAAACTTTTACCCTTTTTTACCGAAAGAATAACTACAAGAATTATTCCATAAGATATAAAAGCTGTAACAATAGCGGAAATAACACTCCCCACCAGTAAAGACTTGCTTATGCTTAATATATTCTCTATTTTAAATATATCCCAGGAAAAGGGAAGAGGATTTAAGTCTAAAATGAAGCTGCCCATTTTATAACTAAAAGCATAAAAAAACGGTGTAGTAAAGGGATTAGAAACAAAGGTTCCCAGAATAGTAGTTACTTTATTGGCCTTTAAGAGTACCGCCGTAGGAAGAGAAAAAATTATGGCAATTCCAAAAGTTGGCATTATTCCCCAGAAAACTCCTATGGCAAATCCCATAGCTAACTTATGAGGAGAATCGTTAGTGGTAAGTATTTTCTTAAATAATATTTTCACCCGTTTCCAGTAAGATTTTTTTTCTGGTTTCATAACTTTACCTTATTAACATTTTATCAAATTATTCAAAAAAGGCAAGATTCAAAGACTATTGACTTTTAAGTGGCTCGCTCTTATAATTTAAACAAAGGAGCAGAGTATGGATTTTCAGGAAACTATCCTTAGTTTACATCAATTTTGGAAAAAAGAGGGATGCCTTCTCTGGCAACCATATGATGTAGAAAAAGGAGCAGGAACTTTTAATCCTGCAACTTTTTTGAGAGTACTTGGTCCTGAGCCCTGGCGGGTAGCCTATGTGGAACCATCTCGACGTCCTGCTGATGGTAGATATGGAGAGAATCCCAATCGCCTTAGGCTTCACTACCAATATCAGGTAATTATTAAACCCCCTCCTGCTGACATTCAAAACATTTATTTAAGCAGTCTCAAATCTATAGGAATAAATCCTCTTTTTCATGATATTAAATTTATTGAGGATGACTGGGAATCTCCCACTCTTGGCGCCTGGGGACTGGGATGGGAGATAAGACTGGATGGAATGGAAATAACTCAGTTTACCTATTTTCAACAGGTAGGAGGGATAGATTTAAATCCTGTTTCGGTAGAACTAACCTATGGACTGGAAAGAATTGGAATGTGTATCCAGGAGGTAAACAATGTTTTTGATATAAGATGGAATTCCAAAGTTAAATACAGAGATATTCAGTATGAAAGTGAAGTGGAATTTTCCAGATACAACTTTGAGGAAGTGAGACCATCTTTGCAGAGGCAACTTTTTGAAATTTACGAGAGGGAAGCTAAAAGGATTCTGAAAAAGGATCTCTTTCTACCAGCTTATGATTATGTTCTAAAGTGTTCTCATACTTTTAACCTGCTGGATGCAAGAGGAGCTTTAGGAGTAAGTGAGAGAGAAAGGTTTATTAAAAGGGTGAGGGATTTAGCTAAAGAATGTGCCCTTGGTTACCTCAACCACTGGCAAAGATGAGATGTAATAAGTGATATGTAAATGCGGTAATGTGTAGAAGAGACAAAGGACCAAGGGTAAACGAGATAAACTATCTCATCATAAGTTATGTCAAATGTGGAGACCTGACCCCAATAAAATAGACTGGTAAACCAAAGGTTAAAAAAATGCCAAAAACAGTGTTGCTGGAAATAGGAGTAGAGGATTTTCCTTCTTTAATGGTAAAGGAAACGCTGTCTCAAATTCAACAAAAGGCAAAAGAGCTTTTTTGTAGCTACCGAATTGATTATGGAAAAATTTCAACCTGGGGAACCTCTCGGCGATTAATCCTATGGGTAGAGAAAGTTGCTGAAGAGCAAAAAGAGCAAATTAAAAAGGACCTGGGTCCTCCCAAAAATGTAATTTTTAATGAAAAGGGGGATTTAACCTCTGCCGGGAAAGGCTATCTCAAAGCAAAAGGAGTCACCAAGAAGGATCTAGGGGTACAAACTCTAAAAAAGGGAGAATACATCTATATAAAAAGAAAACTTAAGGGAAAAAGAACCTCTCAAGTTCTCCCTTCCCTTTTTCTTGATCTCATCAATTCCCTGCACTTTACAAAATCGATGAGATGGGGAGAGGAAAATTTTTACTTTGGTCGACCTATAAGGTCCCTTTTAGCTTTATTTGGCCAGGAGGTAATAAATTTTAAAATAGCCGGGATAACATCTGCTAAAAAAACCAATGGTCACCGTTATCTTCATCCGAAAAATATAGACATTTCCATCCCTGAGGAATATCCCTCTTTTTTAAGGAAGGCTAAAGTAATAATTGATCCTCTTGAGAGAAAAAGCATCATTCTTAAGCAGGCCTCAGGGATAATAAATTTTCTTAAAGAAAAAGGTTATCAGGCAAAAATCTTAGAGGATGAGCAACTTCTAGAAGACTTAACTTATTTAGTGGAATATCCTACTCTATTCCAGGGAGAATTTGATTCAGGATTTCTTTCTCTGCCCTCCCCTGTTTTGAAAGCCTGCTTACGAGATTACCAAAAACACTTTA
This sequence comes from Candidatus Aerophobota bacterium, assembly GCA_030607715.1. Next base: position 1,858 of record JAUWJM010000107.1, on the reverse strand, counting down.
CTGTAATAGACAAAAATGGCATTCTTCCCTTTTTTGTAGGAGTAAGGGAAGGGGATGAACAACATATGGATCGAGTGAGAAACGGTAACTGTAGAGTGCTTAACGCCCGTTTAACTGATGCTAAATTTTTCTACGATAAGGATAGAAAAATCCCTTTAAAGGAAAGGGTGCCTTATCTAAAGGAAGTGGTAGTTCAGGAAAAATTGGGTAGCTACTATAAAAAGACTCAGAGATTGGTAAAATTAGCCAAGAGAATAGCTTCTTCTTTAGGGTTAAAAGATGATGTTGCAGAAAGAATTCAACGAGCAGCTTATCTGTGCAAGGCAGATCTACTTACTAATGTAGTTAAAGAATTTCCCGAACTTCAAGGAATGATGGGCAAAGAGTATGCTCTTTTCTCAGGGGAAGATCCCCAGGTAGCAGAGGCTATTGCTGAGCACAAATTGCCTCGATTTAGCGGAGATAACCTTCCGCACACTCTTGAAGGAGCAGTGGTAGCTATAATTGACAAAATGGATACATTGGTTGGGGCCTTCTGGATTGACTTCATTCCCTCCGGATCTGAGGATCCCTGGGGTCTTCGCCGAGAAGCCCAAGGGATAGTAAAGATTATCCTGAATAGAGGCTGGGATATTTCTCTTGAAGATTTAATTGAGGAATCTTTAAAGCTTTATGGAGGAGAAGAAACTCATCGCAAAAAAGCTCAAAGAAAACTTAAAGAATTTTTTAAGATCAGGATAATAAATCTTCTTCAAGAAAAGAAACTTTCCCCTGATCAGATTAAAGCTGTAGTAGAGATAGGGATAGAGTATATACCAAGGGTGATAAAAAGAGGAAAAAGTCTCAAAGAAATAGAATCAAGGAAAAACTTTCGGGAAGAGGTTATAGCCATAGTCCGACTGCTTAACATGTTAAAGTATGCAGAAAAACAGGAAATATCCATTCCTTCAGAGGTTAGAGAAAATCTTCTCTTAAAAGAAGAGGAAAGGAAACTTCACAGTTTGTATCAACAGATAAGGGGAAAAGTAAAGGATCTTCTAAGTAAAGAAAACTATAAAGAAGCTTACGCGGAATTATCCTGTTTAAAGAACCCCATTCATAATTTCTTTGAAGAGATTTTAGTAATGAGCGAGGATAAAAAACTAAAGTGTAACCGTCTTGCCCTTTTAAAAGAAATCGGGGATTCCTTCAATTCTATAGCTGACTTCACTCAACTACAGGTGAAGTAATACGTGGATGGGTGAATGTGTTAAGGAGGGACAAAATGAACTTTGTTGGAGTAGAGGTGTACCCTGAGGGAAAACTAATTTACCTTTTTACCCGACAAACAGATCTTGAGAGAGGACAGTGGTGTATATTTGAGTCTAAGGAAGATTTAGAGGTGGGTAAAATAAAATTTGTGGTCAGCAAAGATTTCCAGATAAAAAAGGGAATCTATATTCGAAAAGCTACAGACCAGGATATAGAAGAATTCTATGCCAGAGAAAACATTGCCGAACAAGCTTTAAAAGTTGCCCAGGAGAGAATCTCCCATCATAATTTATCTATGAAGTTAACTACCACTAAATATCCTCTGGGAAAAAAGAGGCTTATTTTTTATTATACAGCCAAAGAAAGAGTGGATTTCAGAAAATTGGTCAAGGATTTAGCCTCTATTTTTAAAGTAAGAATTCAAATGCAACAAATTGGTGTAAGAGATGAACCTCAGATTTTAGGGGGCGTAGGGATATGTGGACGGGAAGTATGTTGTATCTCCTTTCTTAAGAAAAATAATGGAGAAAAGCTTGATTCAGTTGCTTTAGAATCAGCCAGGATTCAAAATCTTCCTTTAGTTTCTTCTAAAATATCAGGTATATGT
>JAUWJM010000175.1 GCA_030607715.1 Candidatus Aerophobota bacterium | reverse complement strand
CACTATAATACAATTTTACACTTTTGTCAAATAACAAATCAGCTTTTTATCGAGACTTCGCTGATGTATAGTTAAGTTAATTACTGTTAAATTAGGTCTTAACAAAATTCGTGATTTCCGTTAAGAATACCTTATTTTCTACCAGGCCAATTCCTAAGAACTTTAGAGCAAGGTTAAAGATAGCTAATTTAAAAAAAATTAAAATTAAGAAGATAGACAAAAATGATAGGTATTTCCCTATAATAATCTCCCATCGTCCCACAGGTTTAGATACCAGAAGTTGCAACATCCCCCTCTTTTTCTCCCCGGCGATAAAGTCGCTGGCATTAATAATGGCAGTTAAGGCTATAGGCAGGGGTGCAACATCTAAATAAACCATAATGCAGATCTTTGGCGAAACCTGCCCAATCCATCCCCCTGTCATTTTGAAGATTATTGAGGGGTTGTGGTACATCATATTGGAAAACCATATTCCAATTACCCCGGGCAAAAAGATTAACAGCAAAGAAAATAAAAATCGGCGAGAGAATAGATAGTTAAAGGTTTCCTGGTAAAAAATAATAGGTAAATACATTAAAGCTCTGCTCCAATTAAAACTTTTCGATAAACTAAGGAAAGACCTCCTTTCCTTTTAATCTCATCTGCTACTGCCTGAAATAACAGCTTTCCATTGTTTAATATAGCAATGCAGTCTGCCACCTGCTCAATTTCAACTAAAAGATGAGAGGATAAAAATACTGTTTTTCCTCTTCTTCCTAACATCTTGATTTTATTTAAAACTTTTTGGCTTTCTATAGGGTCCAAACCCTTTGTGGGCTCGTCTAAAAGAATGATTTCAGGGTCATTTAAAAGTGATTGAGCAAAGGCTATTCTTTGTTTCATTCCTGCCGAATATTTCCTTATCTTTATATCCTTCCACTTCTCAAGGTCAACTTCTCTTAGCAACTTTTTAGCATTATCTTTAGCTTTTCTCTTGCTCAATCCACTTAATCTGCCCATATACTGCAGGAAACTTATCCCCCTCATATCTTCATAAACCCCCGGGTATTCAGGCAAATAACCAATGCTTTTTTTAATCAAGTTTAGCTTTTTTTTAATATCGTATTCCCAAATCTTTACTGAACCAGAGGTAGGCTTTATAACACCGGCTAAAATCTGTATCAGGGTAGTTTTACCTGATCCATTTGGTCCCAAAAGGCCAAAAATCCCCTGTTGAATGCCCAAATTCAAGTGAGAAATAGCTTTAATATTACCAGGGTATATCTTAACTAAGTTTTTTATCTTTATTACTGTTTCCATAATTTGCCTTTTCTTTCTTTTTTCGACCAACATATTCTGAGAAAGCCTCACCAGTAATTATTATCTCCGCTCCGTATTCACGACCAATAGCTGCCGCTGTTTCTAAGTCAAGATAGATCTTTTTTCTCCCTCTTTACTTTTTTAGACAAAAAACAAATAAAAAGGGTAGATAGCACTTCCCTATGCTATCTACCCTTATAAGGGATTCTCTTTATTAACCCTAACTCTTCGTGAATAAAAAACCAACCTATTCTTAAGAGAGAGTTATACATCCTTTTCACAAATTCACTCTCCTTTTTAGCTAAATAATTTTTCCCTTAGCTTTTCCTGCTCTCTTTTTCTTTAATAGGTTATTTATTGTTGTCCTGCTCAATGAACTTTAAAAATACCTATATTATTTGACGGTTCGTATAAGACTTTAAATTTAAGGTCAATTCTGAGTCTTATAACTTGAATATGTGGGTTACTTCCAGTGCCCCGGAACCCATATCCAGCCTTTTCGATGCTTTTTCCAATGCCCGGGAACCCAGTGCTTAGCTAACTGTTTCTTAGCCCAGTGTCCGGAAATCCATATATATTTATGAAGTCTAGGAGCCTGGTGAAAAAGTGATTTTTTGTAGCGGTTTCATTTATGAAACAGGCTTTGCTAAGGAGTCCAATAAATCGGACCGCTACAATATTGGGGATTTTCACATCTCTCCAAGGGGGAGGAGAAAAGGAAAATGATAGATGCCCCTCGCAAAGGGAGGAGAGAGATTTAGATTGCCTGAAAGACTACATGTAATTTATCACTTCTTAAAGATTCCGTCAAGAGCTCGCGTTAAATCATCTAAAAGAGACCTCCTTTTTTATTTCTATCGTGAGTAGAGTGCTAAGTCATATATTTGGATGCCGAAAGAATCTCCATACCACATAGCTTACCCTCTGCATCTGAGTCCATAGTAATATCTTCATCTATCTCTTTACAATAGACTTTCTCGGCCTGGCCAAGTTTTAGATAAAGAACATCGTATTTTGGATCATAAGTAATTCTCATAACTCACCTCCATCATTCCTGATCTATTATATCACTTTCTTAAGAAATTCACCCGGGGTCTGAACCCTTACTTTTGTCCTATCCATAAAGTGCTTTTTGTTCCAAGTAACGATTGATTACTTCTACCTCGTGTTCTTCTGCTTCCTTTAGCAAAATAGAATCACCAAAAATGAAGATGTTAGTGTCCAGTAAAATCATAATACCCGTTCCTCATAAACCTTTCCATTTCCCTCCAATCTTTGAATTTTATACTACTGGTTACTTTCTGGGACAAGTACTCAAATTCCTGAATAGCTTCATCCTCGGTCATTCCTAATAATTCAGGATATTCTCAGGCTATGGATTTCTTGATCTTCTTCCAGACAGAGACTCCTTCAGATTTAACTGAATAAGCTCCTGGTACAGTTTTTGAAACCTCTATGGTTACCCTCACCTTCGTACCTTCAGAATAGGGTAACTTTTCCAGAGGTTTTATAATACCTTTAGTTACAATCCCTTGTATTAGTTTAGCCATTATTGAAACTCCCTGTAAAGCAGAAGCAAAGCTTTACAAAATCTATAACAAACTTTAAATTAAATAACAATAAACAATATAAATCTTTTATTAAAAAAATCAAAAAAATCCAGAAAAATATTCCAAATCTAAACTTGACAACCAACTTTTGCACGAAAATTTTTTAACAGTCAAAAATGCCTTTTTT
>JAUWJM010000158.1 GCA_030607715.1 Candidatus Aerophobota bacterium | reverse complement strand
TTGAGGCTTATCCTGTAGAGGTAGAAGTGGATATCTCTGCCGGTCTTCCCAATTTTAATGTGGTAGGGCTACCTGATCCGGCCATAAAAGAGGCAAGGGAAAGGGTAACCTCAGCTATAAAGAACTCTAATTTTCCTTTTCCTACTCATAGAATTACTGTAAATTTAGCTCCTGCTGATATAAAAAAGGAAGGTTCCTATTTTGACCTTCCCATAGCTATTGGAATCCTAAAAGCAACTGGTGTGGTAGGAGAAAATAATTTATCCTCTTGTTTAGTCTTGGGAGAGCTTTCCTTAGATGGGATTGTCCGCAGAATAAATGGAGCCTTACCCATTACCCTGGGAGCTAAAAAAAGAGGGATTAACTCAATTATCCTGCCCAAAGATAATGCTAAAGAAGCTGCGGTAGTAAAAGGAGTAAATGTTTACCCTGTGAATAACCTTCTCCAGGTAATAGAATTCCTTAACCAAAAGATCAGTATTGAGCCCTGTCAGTATGAATTAAAGGAAGCTTTTCAAAATGCCAATGAATATGAAGAGGATTTCTCTGAAGTGCATGGTCAAGAGTATGTAAAAAGAGCTCTGGAAATAGCTGCTGCTGGGGGTCATAACATTTTAATGGTTGGTCCTCCCGGTGCAGGAAAGACTATGCTGGCAAGAAGAGTTCCCACTATTTTGCCCGAGCTAACCCCTGAGGAATCTATTGAAACTACCAGAATTCATTCAGTAGCTGGCCTACTTAAGCCTGGACAGGCTCTTGTTAGCACTCGCCCTTTTAGATCTCCTCATCACACTATATCCGAGGGAGGGCTTATTGGTGGTGGAAGGATTCCCCGTCCAGGAGAGGTATCCCTTTCTCAAAATGGAGTCCTTTTTCTCGATGAGCTTTCTGAGTTTTCCCATCATGTTTTAGAATCTCTGCGTCAACCATTAGAAGATGGAATGGTAACCATCTCCCGAGCCCTTATCTCTTTAACCTATCCAGCAAGATTTATGTTAGTGGCAGCAATGAACCCTTGCCCCTGTGGCTATTTTGGTGATCCAAACCATGAGTGTAGTTGCACTCCTTATGAAATTCAAAAGCACTTAAACAAGGTATCCGGTCCCCTCTTAGATAGAATTGATATTCACATTCAAGTAGCTGCAGTGAGAAAAGAGGACCTTTTAAGCAAGGGAAAAGGTGAGTCATCCTCATCTATTAGAAAAAGAGTAAATAAGGCCAGAAAGGTTCAGCTTTCCCGTTTTAAGGGAACATCCATTTACCCCGTTAGACAGCAAGCATCTAACGGGGTTTACTGCAATTCTCAGATGAGTCAGCGCCAGATAAAAAAGTTTTGTTCTCCTCAAAAAGAAGCAGAAAATCTTTTGCGCTCTGCTATATCTGAGCTTCATTTATCTGCCCGGGCCTATTACAGAATCTTAAAGATATCCCGCACCATTGCTGATTTAGATAAAAAAGAGGAAATAGACTCAAGCCATATATCAGAAGCTCTGCAATATCGATATTTAGATAGGGAACTGTGGAGAAGGTAAATCTATTTTCGCAATACTCTCTAAAACATCCTCAATGTATACTCTCATATCTCTTTTCATAGGATTACCACCTGTTCGTTTAGAATCCGTACCAGGTAAGTTTATCTAAAAAATGTGAGATTCTTCAACCCAGATTCGGTAAACTGGTAAAACTCTTCACCTGGGGAGGGGAGGCTTTAGCCTCCCAATTAGTTCTATTTCCTATTTTATAAAGGGCGATTAGACTCGCCCCTACCCACCGAGAAATATTTCTTGACTACGAGAAAAGTTTTCTGAAAAACTTGACTTTTACGAAAGTCAAACTCAAAGCGATATTCCAAGATAAGCTTTGATGATCATTATTCAGATTGCTGAATCCGGGTTTAAAAGAAAATCACTAAATAAGTTTTGACACTCCTAAAATCCAGGCAAGGAAGTAAAAATGAACAAAGCACAGTTAGTAGAAGAGGTAAGTAATAAAACAGGATTAACTAAAAGGGATATTGGGAATGTTGTTAATGCTGTAGTAGAAACCATTACTAACACTCTGGAGGAGGAAGAAAGGGTTATTTTAGTGCCCTTCGGTACCTTTAAAGAAAAGGCTTTTTGACATCATTCCCTTTTCTGCTAAAATAATCCTGCAGTACATTTTTGCTAACCAGAAGCGTTTGAATCACTACGAGCTCTTATAAGTAGATGAATCTTTGAGAATAGTGTGCTGAATAGAGGAAAGAAAATGGTTAAGGTATAACCTTTTTAGTTGAAAGTCATCATTCTTAATTGGGGGTTAGAGATGAATGAGAGCTATTTTGAAAAAGGAGATATGTACCTCGATATGTATGAGGGTTATGGAAGAAATCCTGTTAATTTTGAGAGCGCCATTGAGAACTATAGAAAAGGTTTACAGTTAGATCCCAACAGCACTCTGTATCACTATCGTCTGGGCTACACCTACCACATAATGAGGAGACTAATGGAGGCAAGCAGTGAGTATGAAGTGGTATTGAAATTAGATCCGCCACGTCTTGCATCTGAGGATGATCTAAAACTGGTAGATAAGTATGCTCCAAGGTTGTTTACAAACCCGGAGGAATTTTTCGACCTTAAGGATCTGGTAGCAGTAATTCATCCGCAAAACCCAATTATTGCTTATAACCTTTTCTGGGACGATGATATTAACTATCCAGGGGATAATGATCCCTCAGATCATGAGGTGGTATGGATAGAATTTAACCAAAATACTGGAAAAGTAACTGGAGTATACACGTATTTTCATAGGGCAATGCTTTCTAGCCAAGAGGCAGTTATGGATGCCAATCTCCACTATCAAAGGGCAAGAATAAATGTTCAATGGGGTGGGCACGGGTCTTTACCCCTGGGATGGGAGAGACTAAAACCAGAAGTTATTTATGAAAAAATTGGTGAAAAACTTAAAATAAAAGATATGCCTGAAAGGTACCAGAAATTAAGTAAAAGTATCAAAAATCCAGGCCATCCCCTGGCCAAAAATTGGCCCAGGAGGTTTGAAGGAAGCTATGAGGATTTTATTAATTTTTCTAAATATGTAGATCCACGTGAACTGTTGGACAAGAAAAAAATGGTAATAACTAGTGGATGGCCTAATGCTGCAATTAACCAGTATTTCCTTGCTTATAATTATCTTCCGAAAAAACAGTGGCCCAAATAGTACAGCTTCCGGCACTCAAAATCCCTTAAAAACATGAAAAACGATTATTTTAAGGTGAATCGAGTGTCAATATTCCGCTGTTTCTGGTCCCGAGAGGTCATCGTAAGGGAAAAATCGTCCTTCTGGGAGTTGGTAATAGAACAGGAGGGAATGACACAGCCGGCCCTGAATTAGTCAAGGTTTAAAAAAGAACATAAAGATTTTTGCAAGAGGTATTAATAGCGATTAAGAAAATTTTTGAGGATAACTCAAAATGGACCCAAGGACAAGAGAAAATGCGGAACTAAAAGGCGAAAGAGAAAGGAAAATTCTGGCACTAAAGGGAAATTGTATTGTTGCTCAATCGGGTGGCCCCACAGCAGTTATTAATGAGAGTTTATGTGGAGTTATTCAGGAATCTCAAAAACACGAAGAAATAGAAGCAATATATGGGGCTGAAAATGGAATCTTAGGTCTCCTGGAGGAGGAATTAATTGATTTGAGAAAGGAGGAGACCTCTACCATTGATAGCTTAAGAGCTACTCCTGGGGCAGCATTGGGAAGCTGCAGATATAGACTAAAGTCATGGAGTGAATCCAGTAAGGATCTTGAAAAGATTATCGAGATTTGTGAGAGATACAATCTTCGGTACTTTTTCTACATTGGGGGTAATGATTCTATGGATACCGCCAATAAGATAGATGAGGCAGCTAAGAGAATGAACTACCAGTTGGGAGTCATTGGGATTCCCAAGACAATAGATAATGATCTTGTTCTTACCGATCACTGCCCGGGTTTTGGTAGTGCGGCAAAATATTTAGCGATTTCAGTAATAGAGGCAGGACGTCACTTAGAAAGCCTTTACGATTCGGAGGCAGTAATCATACTGGAAACATTAGGAAGAAATACAGGCTGGC
>JAUWJM010000008.1 GCA_030607715.1 Candidatus Aerophobota bacterium | reverse complement strand
TGTTACTACGAGTAGGTAAATTTTTGCTAATTTTTATGTTGGGATTGGTCCTGATAGCTAATGCAACATTAGCTAATCAATCTTCCTCTGATATTGAAAAAGTTTTTAAAGAGATAGAGATTCTTCGAGCAGAAATATCCCAAACTAAGCAAGTAGCTATGGAAGCAAGAGAGATTGCTTTAAAGACATGGCTGGAGGCTGCTGGATTTAAAGAAGAAACTTTGGCTAGATTAGGAATATGGCGAGGGAAATTAGGAGAAGGGATATTACTGGCTATGGAAGCAAGAGATTTAGCCAGCCGAGCGGATGAGGAGGCTAAGATTTATGCTAGCCTTAAGAAGGGTTATGTTGATTTGAAAAACAGTGTAAGCATTCTCGAAGCAGATGTTTCTCTGGCTAAGGAGATGGCAGCTTCAGCTAGAATAGGGTCTAATCAGGCCAGAATAGAAATCAAGAAAGTATCAGATCAAAGTAGGAAAGATATGGAGCTTCTATTGCAAAAGGTAAGTGAGGTTATGACAAGAGTAAAAGAAATGGAAGGAAAATTGGAACCTGAGGTAGTGAAACTCAAACCTCCCAAAAATGTTTACAAAGTAAGGCGGGGAGATAGTCTGTGGCGTATCTCCGGGTATCGAAATATTTATAATGACCCTTACCTGTGGAGGAAAATCTTTGAGGTTAACCAAGATGAGGTGAAGAATCCAAATTTAATTTATCCCGGACAAAAATTGCTAATTCCTCCCAAAGAATCTCATTTAGTGCTTAAAGGGGAAAACCTGTGGGCAATAGCTAATTATGAGAGTGTATACAATGATCCTTATGAGTGGAAGAGGATTTATCAGGCTAACCAGGATAAGATAATAGATCCCAATAGGATTTACCCCGGACAAAAACTTATAATTCCTCAAGATTAGCTTAAGACAACTTAAGAGAAAAAAAAGCTGTCTCCCACTAAGGTGGGGGACAGCTAAGACTTACAGATCTGTACTACATTTCACTTATGGTTTTGAAAGAACTTTAAGCCTCACGAGTTTGAAAACTAAAACTTCTTTTTTACTTAATGCCACAAAGGTAATACTGTTCTTCGTAGTCTTAATCTTTAGCCTTTTACTTATTTTTTTTCGTATTTTTTCCTAAATTTTTCTATCCTTCCTCCTGTGTCTATAAACTTTTGTTGATCGGTTCCCAGAAAAAAGGGATGACAGTGAGAACAGATCTCAACCCTCAAATTAGATTTAGTTGATCTAACTGTAAATTCTGCTCCACAGGCACATTTTATTACTGTAGACTTATAGGATGGATGCAATCCTTTCTTCATTTATTTTACTCCTTAAAGTATGGATGAATTTTTTTCCAGATGAGAAACGATATCTAAAAACTGCTGATTATTCTTAGTTTTTTTCATCACCTCGATTACTGCTTCTATAGGTTCTTTAAGATTTTGACGGTTTAAATAGTCTCGTAGAGACCAAATTACTTTTAATTCCTTCTCGGTTAAAAGAAGCTCTTCTTTTCTGGTACCAGACCTGTTGATATCTATAGCTGGGAAGATTCTTCTTTCCGCTAACTCTCTGGTAAGCCGAAGTTCCATATTCCCTGTTCCTTTAAACTCTTCGAATATTACTTCATCCATTTTACTTCCTGTTTCCACCAGAGCTGTAGCTAAAATGGTTAAACTTCCACCTTCTTCTACCTTCCTGGCTGCTCCGAAGAATCTTTTAGGGTGATGTAGGGTATTAGCATCTATTCCCCCTGAAAGGACTTTGCCACTGGTTGGCATTAAGAGGTTGTAAGCTCTGGCTAATCTGGTAACACTATCCAGAAGAATAACTACATCTTTTCCCTGTTCCACTAATCTTTTGGCTTTTTCAATAACCAGCTCTGCTACTTTAATTTGGTTTTTAGCTGGCTCATCAAAAGTGGAAAAGGCTACCTCTCCCTTAATCGATCTTTGCATATCAGTAACTTCTTCCGGACGTTCATCAATTAGCAGCACCATAAGTTCAATTTCAGGATGATTTTGTGTAACAGCATTGGCAATTTTCTGCAGAAGAATTGTTTTCCCTGTTTTTGGGGGAGCTACAATTAACCCTCTTTGCCCTTTTCCCACCGGAGATATAAGATCGATTAATCTGGTGGCAATATCACCAAGGGAATTTTCCAGAATAATTCTTTCATAAGGGTAAAGAGGGGTAAGATTTTCAAATATGGTTCTGTTTCTCGCTTTTTCTGGATCTTCGCCATTCACTAATTCTACCTTTAACAGAGCAAAGTAATTCTCATTTTCTTTGGGAGGTCTTATCTGTCCGCTTATCGTATCCCCCTCTCCTAAGTCAAAACGTTTAATCTGGGATGGGGAAACATATATATCATCAGACTTGGGTAGATAGTTTGATCTTAGAAATCCATATCCCTCAGCTAAGATATCCAATACTCCAGATCCATAAGCAATTTGTTCGCGATCAATTTCATCTTGAATAATTTTAAAAATAAGGTCTTGTTTTTTTAAATGCTTGTAATCGGCAATTCCTCTCTTAACTGCTTCCCTATGTAATTCAGTAATGTTTTTCTTTTGAAGCTCAATAACATCCATTTTTTAAACTCCTTATGACCCGAGGTATATTTTCCAATATATCTCCGGCAATTAAACTTAATTCTCCTTTTTCCTTTACTGCTAAATCCGCTGCTGATCCATGCAAATATACTCCTACTTTTGCTGCCATCAAGGGATCCATCCCTTGAACTAAAAATCCTCCGATCATCCCGGAAAGAACATCTCCACTTCCTCCACTGGCCATTCCAGGATTTCCTGTAGAATTAACCCAACTGTTACCTTGCTCATCAGTAATTACTGTTCGTGCTCCTTTTAAAATGGCAATTTTTTGAGTTTTCTCAGCTAAAGTTCTGGATGAGAAAATTCTATTCTTTTGCACTTCAGGTATGGAAACAGATAATAGTCTACTCAACTCACCTGGATGGGGAGTAATAATAAGAGGAGCTGGATACAAGGCTATAAGTTTCAGGTTTTCTGTTAAGGCATTTATCCCATCAGCATCAAGAACCAGAGGGATTTTTAGGGAAACCATTATCTTTTTTACCAGTTCCTTAGTTTCTTCTTGAGTAGAAAGACCGGGGCCTAAGATCAGAGCCTTGCAGTGATGAGCAAACTGATGTATTTTATCAAGAGCTTTTAAAGAAAAGGTGCCTTCCCTGGTATCCGGGAGAGGTAGAGTCATAACCTCAGTTAATTTCACTTCCAGGATAGGGTTTAATCTTTGAGGAATTCCCAGGGTAACCAATCCTGCTCCCACTCTTAAAGCAGCAAGACTAACCAGAGTTGCTGCTCCTGTCATTCCTCGTGATCCAGCTATCACTAAAAGATGTCCAAAGCTTCCTTTGTGAGAGGACAACTTTCGAAAAAATAAGTCAGGTGGAATATCTTCCCGGGTAAAAAGATTAGATTTAATCTTTCTCTCATCCAGTAAATTATAGGGAATCCCAATATCTACTGTTTTTATCTTGCCTGCGTAGTCCATCCCTGGATAAAGATACAAACCTTTTTTAGGGTAGGCAAAGGTTACTGTCCACTTAGCCCTTACAGCCTCTTCAGAAACCTGTCCTGTATCAGCATCTACCCCACTGGGAATATCTACAGCTACCACATTTCCTTCCCACTTATTAATTAACTTAATTAATTCTTTAATTACTCCCCGGGGAGCTCCCTTTGCCCCTGTACCCAAAAGAGCATCCACTACTATTCCTTCTTTTTCAAGCTGTTCCTTTTTTAAAGAAAAGATGTTACTTTTGGAAACTACTTCCTTAACGTTAATCCCGATGTTCAAAGCAATCTTAAGGTTAGTAGATGCATCTCCCTTAAGTTTATCCTTTTGAGTAGCAAGAAATACTCTTACCCGGCACCTCTTGTTAAATAAGTGCCTGGCTACCACCAGACCGTCTCCTCCGTTGTTTCCTCTTCCACAAAATATATAAATTAATTTTCCTGGCAAAGGAGGCCATTTTTTCTCTATTAGTTCTGCTACTTTTCTTCCCGCATTTTCCATTAAAGTTAGCCCAGGAAAGCCTATCTTTTCTATAGTTAGATTATCTAATTCGCGCATCTCATTGCAACTAAGAAGTTTCATTTGTTACCCTCATCTTAAAGTAGTCTGTAGTCTAATAGTCAAGAAAGTCTCTAAGTAAACTTAGACTTTCTTGAGGTATAGGAATTTATAAAATAAAAAATTATTTGATTTAATTTGCTGAGTTTACTTGACCATTTTCTTGACTACTAGACTATAAGACTACATAGGAATGCTTGTTTAGGTCAGCGAATCTCCTAAGGCTATTGCTTGAGCTAAAGCAAGATTACGCGTATGAGAAATACTCACTAATATCTTTTTTATCTTTTTATTTCGAGATAATTTTAAAGTCTCTTTATGGAGGGTAACCGAAGGTGCGCCTGTTTTTTCTGAAAGTACCTCTACCTCCTGCCACCGGGGAGCCATCCCTAAGGATTTAAAGATAGCTTCCTTAGCAGCAAATCTTCCCGCTACAAAAGATAATTTTTCCTTTCTTTTAATTTTTTGATACTCAATTTCTCCCGCAGTGAGGATTTTTTTTTCTAACAACTCACCCCTTTTTTGCAGAGCATTCTTTATTCTTTTTATTTCAATTAAATCTATTCCTATACCTTTAATCATTATTTATTGTTCAATTAATCTTATCATTTCCTGAACAGCTTCTCTCATTCCTACCAAACAAGCTCGAGCTATAATGGAATGACCAATACTAAGCTCTTCTATCTCATTTATCAGACAAATCTTTTCCACATTTTGATAATTTAGTCCATGACCGGCATTTACCCCCATTCCCAGTTTTTTTGTTAAAATAGCTGCGCCAGCGATTTTTTCTATTTCTGTAGAAATCTCAAGAGGATCCGTAACCTCAGCATATAGACCAGTGTGAAGTTCAACAAAATCAGCTCCAAGCTTATGAGCTTTTTTAACACTGTCAGGTGTGGGATTAATAAAAAGGGAAACTAAAATTTCCCCCTCATGTAAAAGAGAAATAACCTCTTCTAATCTGGGATTTGATTTGGATAAATTTAATCCTCCCTCAGTGGTAATCTCTTCTCTTTTTTCCGGAACTAAAGTAGCAAGTTCTGGACGTATCTTTAAAGCTATTTTAACTGCTCCTTCGCTAAGTCCCATTTCCAGGTTCATTTTTGTCTTTATAACTTCTCTCAATAACTCTAAGTCTCTTTTTTGGATATGTCTTCTATCCTCTCTTAAGTGAACAGTAATCCCCTTAGCTCCTCCTAATTCTGCTAAAAGTGCCGCAGTTACCGGATCGGGTTCATTAGACCTTCGAGCCTGACGTAAAGTAGCTATATGATCAACATTTACACTTAATCTGGGCATTTTATCTCCTTTTAAAAGGTTGTCTTTTTTAGCCTTAGTATAGCCTCTTTTATTCTTTCTTCCTTCACAGTTAAGGCAAATCTTATATAACCCTCCCCTGAAGGGCCAAACCCTATCCCGGGAGTAACCACTATTCCGTATTCCCTTAAAAGTTTTAGGGTAAATTTCAGGGAAGGTTTTCCCTTAGGAGTTTTTATCCAAAGATAAAAGGTAGCTTGAGGAGGATTAATCTTACATCCCAATCCTTGAAGGCCATCTATTAGGATATCCCTTCTCCTTTGGTAAACTTTCTTAATTTCCTGAATAACCTTATCGTCCATTTGTAAAGCTTCTATTCCCGCCTCCTGGATAGCTTGGAAAACGCCGGAGTCTATGTTGGTTTTTACTTCTCTTAAGATCTGGATAATTTTTGCATTACCTACAGCGAATCCTATTCTCCAACCAGTCATATTAAAACTCTTGGATAGAGAGTGAAACTCTATTCCAACTTCTTTTCCCTCCTTTACCTGAAGTAAACTGGGAGGTTGATATCCATCAAAGGATATCTCGGAGTAAGCTAAATCATGGCAGATTATTAAATTAAATTTTTGAGCAAAATCTATTAGTTGGTGAAAAAAGTCTATTGTGACCGTAGCTGCTGTGGGATTATTGGGATAATTTACCCAGAGAATCTTTGAGGATTGGGCTATGTCCTCAGGAATAGTATCCAAAGCTGGCAAGAATTCATTTTCCTCTCGCAGGGGAAGATAAAAGGGTTTTCCTCCAGCAAAGGTTACCCCGGCTCGATAAACTGGATAAGCAGGATCAGGAATAAGAGCTATGTCTCCTGGATTTAACAAACCCAAACAGATATGAGCTATCCCCTCTTTACTTCCAATTAAAGTGATAACTTCTCTTTGAGGATCCAGAGTTATCCCAAACCTTTTCTGGTACCATTTACTTACCACTTCTCGAAAGGCAATAAGACCTTCGTAAGAAGGATAGCGATGATTTTCAGAATTTTGACATGCTTGAATTAGCCTATTAACAATAGGCAAGGGTGTAGGTAGGTCAGGATCTCCTATTCCAAAATCAATAAGGTCCCACCCCTCTTTTTTTAGCTTTTCTTTTTCTCTGTCCAGTTGAGTGAAAAGATAAGGAGGTAGTTGAGATAATCTTTTAGTTTTTTTTAGATTAATACTCATTTTATTCCCAGAACGTCTTGCAGGTTATAAAGTCCAATCTTTTTTTGAGCAATAAATTTTGCTGCTAAGATAGCTCCCCGGGCGAATATTTGGCGAGATTCAGCTCTATGGGTTATCTCTAATCTTTCCCCTTCCCCAGCAAAAATCACAGTATGATCTCCCACAACACTTCCTCCTCTTACTGCATGAATACCAATCTCTTCTTTCCTTCTTTCTCCTATCATTCCCTCTCTGCCAAATACTCCCACTTGATCTAATTTCTCTTCTTCTACTTGAGCTAATATCTGAGCAATTCTCTTAGCTGTGCCACTGGGAGCATCCCTTTTTTTTCGGTGGTGAACTTCAACAACTTCTTTGTCGAATTCTTTACCCAGAGTTTTTGCTGATATCTGAGCTAACTTAAATAAAAGATTAATTCCAATACTCATATTGGGGGAAAGAAGAATGGGAATACTGCAAGAAGCTTCTCTTATCCGGTTTAACTCAACTGCTTGAAATCCGGTGGTACCAATAACCATAGAGATTTTCTTGCCTTTAGCTATCTTTAAGTGCTCCAGAGTAGCTGTTGGAGTTGTAAATTCAATAATTACTGCTCCTTCCAGTACTACTTCTTCTAAACCAGAGCTTACTACCACTTCTTCAGTTACTTTTTTCCCCAACTCTGGGTGATGAGGAGATTCTATAGCTCCTATTAATTCCATAGTTGGGTCCTGCTGAACCTCAAGAATTACCTGTCGTCCCATTCTACCCCGAGCACCACAAACAATTGTTTTAATCATTGGTAAAAATAATTAATTTTTCCTTGCCTCTTGGTAAATTCTTACTTCAAGGAAAGCAGATTTGTAAGGTTTTATTTCCTGGAAGGAAAATGGTGGAGGCGGAGGGAATCGAACCCTCGTCCACAGATAGAAATATCAGAACATCTACACACTTAGTTTACTTTTTAAGGTTCACTTACTATTTCTCCAGTAAACGAGATAAGCAGTAAGTTAGCAGGAATTAAAAGTTCACTTTGCCCTCTCCTGCTTAAGGCAAAGCTAGCTCTACTTTTTTGACACCTTAGCTTATTCTTTAGAGCAAAGAACCAGCCAGGTGTAGCTGCTTTTAAGCAGCTAAAGCCAATTCGTTATCGGCGATTAAATTTTTCTCGGATGGATTTACAAGGGATCCGAGATCCTTGATGTGCCATTCTGTTGTTTCTATCCCTGTCGAAGCCTGATACGCCCCCTTTTCCAAAGTGTTTAATAACTATTGAAAGCTTCTATTCTTGATGATACGTCTGGTTTCTCGTTCAATTATTCTTCTTTTTATTTTTTCTCTTTTATCGTAAAGTTTTTTTCCTTTAGCCAGACCTATCTCTACTTTTACCTTATTTTCTTTAAAGTATATACATAATGGAATTAATGTCAACCCCTTTTGAGCTAATATCCCACTTAACCTACGAATTTGAGGTTTGTGAAGCAAAAGCTTTCTT
This sequence comes from Candidatus Aerophobota bacterium, assembly GCA_030607715.1. The sequence continues at coordinate 15,322 of JAUWJM010000008.1, read as the reverse complement.
TCCCTCTTAGGCTCATAGTTAAAAGAGGAAGCTGAGTAAGGTGAAATATGAAGATTATGGAGAAAAACCTCCCCCTCTCTTATCCTAATATAACTATCGGTAAAATTTACCTTTCCCTCTCTAATGGATTTTACCTCTGCTCCTTTAAGAACAATTCCTACCTCCCATTTTTCTAAAATCTCGTACTGGTAGGTAGCTTTTTTGTTAACAATCAATTCTTTTCCTTTGTTTAAACTTTACGGAAAGAAAAGTGGTTTATAATGCCAATGAGTACTCCTAAGGTGAGGAAAGCTCCTGGAGGAAGAATCATGATTACCCAGGGTCTGAAATAATCTCCTAACAATCTATAGCCAAATATCGATCCCGAGCCTAAAAGTTCTCTAATACTACCCAGGATAATTAAGGCTACAGTGAATCCTATTCCCATTCCCAAAGCATCAGCTATAGAGGCAAGGGGAGGATTTTTGGAGCTAAAAGCCTCTTGCCTTCCTAAAATTATGCAATTAACTACAATTAAGGGAATGTAAGGGCCCAGAGCCTTACTTATATCTGGAAAACTCGCCTTAAAGAAAAGATCAATTATAGTAACAAAACTGGCAATAATTATGGTAAAAGTGGCAATTCTTACCTCCGGAGGAATAAATTTCCGAAAGAGAGATATTACAATTCCTGAGGATACCAGTACAAAAGTTACTGCCATCCCCATAGAAAATCCATTGATGGCAGAGTTAGTTACGGCTAAAGTAGGGCACATACCCAGAAGTTGAACAAAGACAGGATTTTGTTTCCAGAGTCCCTTTATGAATTCAGCGTAAATCCGATAGGACTTCATTTTTACATTTCTCTCTTTTTTCGAGTAATCTCAAAAGCACTTTTTTTATTTTACCTTTATTTTAAGAAAAGTCAATTCCTGGTGTTAACTGGCTTATTGAGTTGATACATGAACGGGTAAATACGAAAAAAAAGAGGCCGATCCTAAACTTGTTTGAAAAGTTTATTTAGCACCTGATCCAGATAAGAAACTATCGGCAAATTGATATCCATTTTTTAAGTCATCGGAAGTCATAACCCTGTTTTCTTTTGAAGAGCTTCTGAAAGCATGCATAAAAGCTATAACTTCTCTTTTTACCTGTTGTTGCGCACTTTTTGCCTCAGAGGAGACAGTTGTAGAAACCTTTATCCCGGCAAAAAATATACTCCCTGCTAATATTAACAGCGCAACAATAATACCAAGAGTTCCCCATTTTACTTTCATAATTCTCCCTCCTTTTATTTAGTTAATAGTGGCTGAACTGTTACTTTTATTCTACATTTTTTAGCAAAATATGTCAAAGTCAAAGAAGATACAATTTATTTTATTGCTTGACAAAGAGATTATTTTTTCATATAATTTTAATAAATATTTTTAAGGAGGCAAAATTGAAGAAGATAAAGTCAGGTGAGGAGGAGATAGAATTTTTTGAGGAAAAAGATGTTGTTTCCCTTTACGAGAAGATTTTCCAAACTGCAGGTAGAAGGGGAGTTTCACAAAAGCTTCTGGAGAAAACAAAGAAGAAAATCTTAAAGCTTACTAAAAAAGGAGAGAAGTTAATAGACAAAGGAAAACCAAATATGAATTCATTACGTAGCCTTTATGAGACATTAAAGCGTCTGGAAGACATAGTTAAGGATCCCTCTTCCTATGCAGGCCCGGTGATTACGGAAATCATAAAATCAATTTAACCAATATCATTAAGGGAATACCCCTCAGACTTCCTTCATCCCAGATTCGGTAAATTGGTAAAACTCTTCACTTGGGTAGGGGAGGCCAATATCATTTTCCTTTTTTCCTCTCCCCTTTGTGGGAGAGGATTAAGGTGAGGGGGATATTTAGCCTCCCAATTAGTTCTATTTCCTATTTTACAAAGGGTGACTAAACCCCGTTAGATGCTTGCTATCTAACAGGGTTTAGTCACCCCTACCCAACAAAGAAGGGTATTTATTATTTGTCATTGCCAGGAATCTCAATGACACAAAAGGAAAAAGTTTTAGAAAAACTAAACTATTACACATAAAGGTTAAAAGGGATAAATAATAATTTCTTTCAGGAAGTTGAGAGGATACTCCTCAGTAAAAGATGGTTTGTTGAGTTCGTGGGATGAGGAATGGGATTTCAATGAAGAGTTCTCGAGAATCTTTCCAGAATGTGCTGATTAAATCAAATCTTTTGGGATTTAGCCTGGTAGAACTGATAGTGATATTAGCTATAATAAGTGGAGTAACGACTATTGCTACTTTATCCACCCGAAATTTTTTATCTGAAACCTACCTCAAGAGCTCTGCTCAGGATATAGCCAGCACATTAAGATTAGCTCGTCGTTTAGCTATAACCAAAAGAGAAACCCATAGAGTAGTTATTAATTTTTCCCAGAGGAAATACTGGATTGAAGATGTTAAAGAGAATCGGGTAGAAGGAGTGGGATACCTGAAATCCGGGATTATTTTTGCCGACCCCGAGCTTGGTAAGATGGGAGAAAAAGATGGAATAGTTGAGTTTGGTTATTGGAATGATAATGCTTTTTCTTTTTTCCCTCAAGGAGCAGCTGAGGCAGGTTCAATTTATCTTAAGGATGAGAGAAATGGGAATTGGTATACTCTTACTATAGTGCCTAGCACAGGAAAAGTAAACATTTATCCGAATAAACATTAATTAGTTTATTGAGTTGGAATAATAAAAAATGCCAGGTATCTTTAACTTATGTTCTTTGTGTTGCAAGGAAAGACAGGGTTTTACTATGGTAGAAGTTATTATTGTAGTTGGCATTTTTTCCCTGGGACTCTTAATGATAGCCAAAGTTTTCCCTTTAGGCTTTGAGGCTAAACGGAAAGCAGAACGTTATTCAACAGCTACTCTTTTAGGGCAAAAATTAATAGAGGAAATTAAAAAGGAAGGTTATCAGAAATTAAGCGATACTTATCCTTTTATTACCTCTGATTATGGAAAAGGGAAAGGGAGATTCGATGACTATCCAGATTTTACCTGGGAGGTAGAGTGGTGGCAGACCAAGACACCAAACTTAAAAAAGGTAAAGGTAGAGATTCTGTGTAGATCCTGTTCCCAGGAAAGTAAGGCTTCTTCCTGTTTAGAACTCGTTACCTATATAGCTAAAAGAGACTAAGATGCAAAAAAGAGAGGAATCTTTTACTTTGGTTGAGCTTCTCATAGGCACTTTCCTGTTGAGTATAATAATAACATCTCTTTACTTTGTTTTCTGGAAAGGATATTCTGCTTGGATGAAGGGGGATGCTCGTCTTCAGATGTACCAGAGCACTCGAGGGTGCCTGGATACCATAGGTAGAGAAATAAAAAGTTCTTTTATCAGCAGGAGCAACCCTAATTTGGTATTTAAAGGAGATGAACACCATCTTCTTTTTACCAGCACTTTCAATGAAGCAAGCGAATCTGGAGAGTATGATTTATGTGAAATAGAGTATAGTTTAACTCACTTAAAATTGCAACGACGGATAAAGACTGTCTTAAATTTTAACCTGGGCAAAGGTGGGTGCACTGCTACCCTTGGTTTTCCTATTAATGATTTAATTTTTTCTTATTACAATGGGAAAAACTGGCAGAAAAGTTGGGATTCAACAATGAAAACACCTAATTGCTTGGATGATGCTCTTCCTAAAGCAGTAAAGATTACCCTTTCCTCTCAAGTTGAGGGAGAGGATCCCTTAACTTTATCAACTGTAGTATACTTACCTCAGCAATCATAGTCAGCTATTATCTTTACTTTGCAAGAAAATGCCCTGTCTGTAAGGATAGGAAGATTATAAAAATAGGGGGGTTTACAATTATTAGAAAGTGTGCTAATATAACAATATAAAAAGAAAATTATGTTAATTATGATGAAATATAGAAAAAAGGAGTTAAAAAGGTGAGTATTACCAAAGTTAAAAAGAAAGAACTACAGAAAGATTTTAGTCGGCATCCTCAAGATACCGGTTCCCCAGAGGTTCAAATTGCTGTACTAACTGAGAGGATTAACAATCTTACAGAGCATCTTAATCTTTACAAGAAAGATTTCAGTTCAAAAAGAGGACTCCTTCAGTTAGTAGCCAGGAGACGCAAACTTTTAGATTATTTAAAAGGAGAAGATGTAAAAAAATATCAGAGTATAATAAAAAAACTTGGTTTAAGAAGGTAAAAAATGATAAAAGTAGAAGAAGAATTTGCAGGAAAAAAATTTTCTATAGCGACAGGTAAGGTAGCTATGAAAAGTGATGGAGCAGTGTGGCTTCAGTATGGAGAAAACATAGTTTTGGTAACCTCTGTTATTTCTCACAATGTTTCTGAGGAAATAGGTTTTGTTCCCTTAACAGTAAATTATATAGAAAAAGCTTATGCGGCAGGAAAAATCCCCGGCGGATTTTTTAAAAGAGAGGGAAAACCTTCTGATGGGGAGATTTTATCCAGTCGGTTAATAGATAGATCTATTCGACCTTTATTTCCCCTGGGATTTAGAAATGAAACTCAAATAATAGCTACTGTTTTATCGGCTAGCGAGTCTAATCAACCCTCAATATTAGGTATTACAGGGGCTTCCTTAGCTTTATTTCTCTCCAGTAGTTCTTTTTCAAAACTTGTTGCTGGAGTCAGGATAGGAAGAGTAAATGAAGAATTCGTAATTAATCCCACCGATAAGGAACTGGAGGGAAGTGACTTAAACTTAGTGGTTACTGGAGATAAGGAAGGAATAATTATGGTAGAGGGTGAGGCAAGAAAATTAAGGGAGCCTGTAATTATAGAAGCTCTCAAAAGAGCCCACATATCTGTTAAAGAATTAATTGAAATTGGCGAGAAGTTTGTCTCCCTTATTTCCCAGGAAAGAAAAGAAATTTCTCTTTATCAGTTAGAGGAGAAAGCAAAAGAAGAAGTAGAGGATTTTGCTCAAGATAAGATTTGGATGATTCAATCTAACTGGAGTCAGGAGGAAAAGAACTCCCATCTGGAGAATATTAAAGAGGAAACGATTCAGAGATTTTTAACTCATTACCCGGAAAGCGAAAAAGATATTTTATTCATTTTAGATGAGTTAAAAAAGAGAAGGATGAGGGAAATGGTTGTTTTAGAAGGAAAAAGATGGGATGGCAGGGAGGTAAATGAGGTAAGATCTATTAACTGCCAGGTGGGAATTCTCCCCCGGGTTCATGGATCGGGACTTTTTACTCGAGGAGAAACTCAGTCTTTAGTCGTGGCTACCCTGGGAACTTCTTCTGATGAACAGAGAGTTAATGGTTTACAAAAGAATGAGATAACTAAAAGATTTATGTTCCATTATAACTTCCCTCCTTTTTCTACAGGAGAGGCTAGATTCTTGCGTTTTCCAGGAAGAAGAGAAATTGGACATGGTTCTCTTGCTGAAAGATCTCTTTTCCCTGTTCTTCCTGATAGCCAATCTTTCCCATATACTATTCGGTTGGTTTCAGACATTCTTGAATCTAATGGTTCCTCTTCTATGGCTTCGGTTTGCGGAGGAAGTCTTTGTTTAATGGATGCTGGGGTTCCTATATCTGATGTTGTAGCTGGAGTAGCAATGGGGCTAATCAAAGAAAGAAACAAAGTGGTTATTCTTACCGATATTCAAGGGATTGAGGATCATTTAGGAGATATGGATTTTAAAGTTGCTGGAACCAGAGAGGGGATAACTGCTCTGCAATTAGACATTAAAATTTCCGGAATAGATTTTAACATTTTTGAGGAAGCTTTAATTAAAGGTAAAAAGGCCCGTTGTTTTATATTGGATGAAATGGAAAAGGTGATTGGAAAACCCAGAGAAAAATTGTCCACCTATGCTCCCAGAATTGCCACTGTTCCTATATCTTTAGATAAAGTTGGTGAGATTATTGGTCCAGGAGGAAGGGTTATTAAAAGGATAATTCAGGAAACTGGAGCTGAGATAGATATAGATGATGTAGAGGGAAAAGTTACTATTTCCTCTGATAATGAATCTGCTACTCAAAAAGCTTTAGAGATAATAAAGGGGATAATTAGTGGACCAAAAGTGGGACAAATTTACTCAGGTAAGGTAAAAAGAGTAACTGAATTTGGAGCTTTTGTAGAGATATTTCCAGGGAAGGAAGGTCTGGTTCATGTCTCTGAGCTTAGTGATAAATTTGTAAAAAATGTAAGTGATGTGGTTAGAGTAGGAGATGAGATTCTGGTTAAACTAATTGAAATAGATGATCTGGGAAGGTTAAATTTAAGTAAAAGAAAAGTTCGAAATAAGAGATAAGTTTGGTGTTTCGTTGAGATGTTGACTATTCTAAAGAATTTACTATAATATAGGTAAATAAAGGGGGTGTAAAATTAAAGTTGGTAAATATAAATGTTGATAAATATAGTTCTTTTTCTCAAGCCTTGAAAAGATTTAAAATAGAGTGTAGACAATCAGGGCTAACTTCTGAGATCAAGAGACATCAGGAATATGAGAAGCCAGCAGAGAGAAAAAGAAGAAAAAGACTTAAGGCCATTCGAAGACAGAGAAGAAAAATGCTAAAATTGCAGAGATTAAATAAATATTAATCCCTACCCTACTAATGGTTGAGAGAAGAAACTTTGAGTCAACGCATTAACTATGGGAATCTAACTCTGGATATAGCGGAGTCGTTTATCTATGAAGGACCTACAAAGTATCTGGGAAGATACCCCCGTCAATTCAAGACTCAAAAGTTTTCCTCTCAACAAGAGGGTAGGGGTTTTTTAAATGATAGGGTTTCCATCCTCTTTATGGGGACTCCTGAGTTTGCCTGTTCAGCGCTGAATAAACTAATTTTAAATGAGAAAGTGGTAGGTGTGGTTACTCAGCCAGATCGTTTTGCAGGAAGAGGTAAAGTATTAAAGTCTCCCCCAGTAAAGAGATTAGCTTTAGAGAAAAATATTCCTGTCTTTCAACCAGAAAAGGTAAATGATCCTGATTTTATTAATAAAATCAGGAAAATAAAGCCTGATTTAATAGTGGTGGTAGCTTTTGGAGAGATACTCTCTCCTTTAATTTTATCTATTCCCGATCTTTTCCCCATCAATCTTCATGCTTCTCTTCTACCCAGTTACAGAGGTCCTGCCCCTATTGCCTGGGCTATAATTAAGGGGGAAAAGGAAACGGGGGTATCTGTCCAGAGAATAAGGTCTCAAATAGATAAGGGAGAGATAATTCTGCAAAAGAGAGTACCTATAGCCTCTAATGATACAGCCAGGACATTATCTGATAAACTCGCCAGAGTAGGAGCTAACACTTTGTTTCAAGCTATTAGATTAATAAAGAATGGCCGGGCCCAGTTTAAATCTCAGGGTAGAGAATCAAGTTACGCTCCAAAAATAAGAAAAGAACATGGTAGGATTAACTGGAATAGTTCTACCAAAACTATTCATAATTTAGTTAGAGGATTAAATCCTTACCCGGGAGCTTTTACTTTTATTTTTTTACGAGGAGCTCTCCAGAAAATAAAGATCTGGAAAACCAAACCGGTAGAATATTTTAAAGAAAATATTGAGCTTGTTCCGGGCACGATTGGAAAAATAAAAAAGAATCTGGGGTTTTTAGTAAAAACAGGGGATGGATTTTTGCTGATAGAAGAATTGCAGCTTCCCAGCCGTTCTCATATAAAAGGTTATGATTTTATAAAGGGATATCATATTGAGGAAGGCACTAATTTAGTTTCAACAAAAAGTAGCTAAATGCGTTGATGGAATGATGCGTTAAACGAAATAAGTAAGAAGGGAGATAAGTTTGAGAGAAGAAGATTTTTCTCCTCAATTAGCTAAAAAAACTCTCCAGGAGTATCTTGGAAAGGGAAAGAAAATATCTTCTCCCCTTGAGATTCCGGAAAGATTTAGAGGAAAAGCAGGGGTCTTTGTTTCTCTGCACAGAAGAGGTAAACTAAGAGGTTGTATTGGTACTTACCTTCCCAGCCAACCCAGTATTGCTGAAGAAATTATAGAAAATGCTATTAGTGCTGCTACTCGAGATCCGCGATTTCCTCCTGTGGAAGAGGAAGAGTTAAAAGATATAGAAATATCTGTGGATATTTTAAGCAAACCCGAGCCAGTTGAGAACAGAAAAAGGCTAAATCCTAAAAAATATGGAGTGATTGTAAGTAAAGACTGGCAAAAGGGATTGCTTTTGCCAGATTTAGAGGGTGTGGATACTGTAGAGCACCAACTGGAAATTGCTAAACAAAAGGCGGGATTATTTAGTACTCCTGATGAGGAGCTGGATATTTATCGCTTTACTGTAACTCGTTATAAAGAGAGATTAGATGCTAGATAATAAAGCTCTTTTAGTTATTGATATGTTGAGAGATTTTGCTAAAAGAGTTGGAGATAAAAACTCTTTTTATCACCGGAATTCTTACTGATATCTGCGTTTTTTTTACAGCCGTAGAGGCAGCAATGAGAGGGTATGAAGTGATAGTTTACTCTGATAGTGTAATCTCTACTTCTAAAGAAGATCATTGCTTTGCTTTAGATCAGATGGAAAGAGTGCTTAAAATAAAAGTGATTTAAGCAGGTGATTTGAATTATGGATTTTTCCCAGCAAAGAGGAAAAAAAAATTTTATATTAGCTATTCTTTTCATAATAATAGGACTGTTTTTTCTGATTAGTCTTTTGTTTTATAACCCCCTTAAATCATCTTTTTATACCTCTCCTCCCCAGAATCCTCCTGAAAGTTATATTGGTCAGGTTGGTGTATTTATAGCTACTTACCTTTTCTTAGGAGCGGGTATAACAGCTTTTCTTATTCCTTTTATTTTTTTCTGGATAGGAGTAAAAAAAATAAGGGGAAATTTGGGAAATTTTTTCTCCCAGGCATTGGGTTTCATCTTCTTTTTTATTGGTTTTTCTTCTCTTTTATATAACCTTGGTCTGGATATGAACTCTCTTTGGAATGGAGGAGGATTGTTAGGATTTTTCTTTTCCTCTAAATTTATCTCTTTATTTGGCAGATTAGGAAGCTGGATTGTTATAGGTAGTCTTTTATTTTTCTCTGTTTTTTTAAACATTGATTTTTCTATAGTTAAGGGGAAAAAAAGGATAAGAAAAGAGCTTCTTCCACGAAAGAGGAGCCCAACTCATTTCTCAAAAGCAAAGTTGAGTGATAAATCCAGAAAATTATCACCTTTTTATACTTTTCCCCCATTTTCTCTTTTAAATTCTTCTCCAACTCGTCAAAAATCCTCAAATGAGGTAACAGAGGCTGGAGGAAAGCTTACTCAGACTTTAAAGGATTTTGATGTGGAAGTGGAGATTGAGGAAGTTAAGGAAGGACCAGCAGTAACCAGATATGAAGTGAAGCTTGCTCCAGGAATAAGGGTGAGTAAATTGATGAATCTTTCCAGTGATTTAGCTCTTTCTTTAGCTGTGCCTAATGTAAGGATTGAAGTGCCTGTAAGTGGGAAATCTCTGGTAGGAGTGGAAGTGCCTAAAAAGAAGGTGAATTTTGTTTATCTAAGAGAGCTTCTGGAAGAGCCACAATTTCAAAAGGTAAAAGAGAAACTGTTTTTTCCATTGGGTAAAGATATAGCTGGACAGACAATATGGGTAAATTTAGAGTCTCTACCTCATTTACTTATTGGGGGCTCTACTGGTTCTGGAAAAAGTGTTTGTATAAATTCTATTCTTATTTCTATTCTTTACCGTGCCCTTCCCCAGGAGGTTAAATTTTTATTGATCGATCCCAAAACAGTTGAACTGGTAGATTACGCCGATATTCCTCATCTTATTTTTCCTCCTGTAAAAGATGTGAAAATGGCCAATTCTGCTTTGGAATGGGTAGTTCAAGAGATGATGCACAGATACGAGAAATTTAACCAAAAGGGGGTAAGGAATATTGTGGGCTTTAATCAAACTATAGAAGATACAGAAAATCCTCTTCCCTATCTGATGGTAGTCATTGATGAGTTAGCTGATTTAATGATGCTCTCCGGGGCAAGGCTTGAGAAAACTCTGTGCCGAATTGCTCAACTGGGAAGAGCTACGGGTATTCATTTAATAGTGGCCACTCAGCGCCCATCGGTGGATGTAATTACTGGTTTAATTAAGGCAAATTTTCCCTCTCGCATTTCTTTTTCTGTAGCTTCTCAAATTGATTCTCGGACTATTCTGGATACTGTTGGAGCAGAAAAGTTAGTGGGAAATGGAGATATGTTGTATTCTCCGGTGGAGGCATCCAGGCCTTTCCGGGTTCAGGGAAGTTTTATCTCTCCATCTGAGGTAAAAAAAGTAGTAGGTTTTATTAAAGAGCAGGCTAATCCAGCTTATGAAGATATAATGAGAAATTTAGAAGAGGAAAGAGAAGCCGAAAAAGAAGTTGAAGAAGAGGAAAGTTATGATGAACTTTACTCTGAAGCTAAGGATCTTGTTTTAGTTAGAGGAGAGGCATCTACCTCCCTGTTGCAGAGAAAACTGTCCATAGGTTACAATCGGGCAGCCAGGATTATGGAGCAACTGGAAAAAGACGGAATAGTAGGACCTCCTCGGGGAAGTAAAGCCAGACAGGTTTTAGAAGGAAGAAAAGATGAAGAATGATGAGCTTAGCCAATAAGATAACTATTTTTCGAATAGCTGCTATTGTTCCTTTGGTATTTTTTTTGTTCTTTGGGGATAATATTGGCCGGATATTTTCTCTTTTAATTTTTATAGTAGCATCTTTCTCTGATTGGCTTGATGGTTGGTTAGCTCGTAAGAGAGATGAGGTATCCAATATAGGAAAGATAATTGATCCCGTAGCTGATAAAACTTTGGTTTACAGTGCTCTTATCTGCTTTGTTTATCTTCACCTTATTCCCTTTTGGATGGTGATAATTATTATGAGTAGAGACTTTTTAGTGATGGGGCTAAGAGTAGAGTTAGCTTATCATAAAATTGTTCTTGCTGCCAGTCCTATAGCTAAATTAAAAACAGTGGCAGAGTATGTAGTAGTTTTTCTTGTTTTTGCATCCTTGCTTTGGACAGAGGTATCCATTCAGGTTATCTTGGGTAAGATAGCCTGGGCAAGTTTAGGTATAGCTGTTTTCTTAGCTATTATTTCTGGAATTCAGTATGCATCAAAAGGAAGGAATTATTTAAAATGAAAAAGATTGTTCTTGCTATGGGAACAGGTTTAGGAGTAGGGTATTCTCCTTTTATCCCAGGAACTATAGGCAGTTTGTGGGGGGTGATTTTATACCTATTAATCTGGAGAGTTTCTCCTCATTTTTTATCCCAGGCTGTTGTTTTAATTATTATTTTAGGAGTAGGCATATGGATTTCTGGAAAATGCGAGAAATATTTGAAAGTTAAGGACCATTCCTGTATTGTCATTGATGAGGTGGGAGGGTTTTTAATGAGTATGCTTTTCTTTCCCTTCTCTTTGCGCTTTCTTATCATTGGATTTATTCTCTTTCGATTGTTTGATATAATTAAGCCTTTTAAAATTGGTAGAATTGGCAAACTTTCCCAAGGATGGGGAATAATGTTAGATGATGTAGCGGCTGGAGTCCTGGCTAATCTGTTACTGCGGGTTATAATCTCTATGGCTGGCTGGTAAGGTAAATTGTCAACTTAATATCTCCAGTTTCAGGAAAAATCCTTTTGCCTTTACTATTCGGCGAGCGTGTTTTCCATAAGATAGCTGTGATCAAGACGGGTCTATACGTTCTGCTAATCACAGGCTTTAGCCTGCGCAAGATTACGCAACCTAAGGGTTGCGGCTACAAGTTGGAAAACACCGAGCAAAAAACAGAGCTAAACTTTTATCTGAAACTGGAGAATATCCTTCCTGACTAAATTTTCCAACAAAAAAATTTGAGGGACTTGACATTTTTAAAATTTATACTATAATGTAAAAAGTTTTAATATTAAACAAATTTCAGTATTGCTTAAATCACAATGAAAATTGGAAAAATAATAAGAAATTTAAGACTGGAAAAAAATATTAAACTTCAGCAATTAGCTGAAATGACAAATATATCTATTAGTGGCCTTAGTCAGATAGAAAGAGATTTATCAAATCCTTCTCTTGTTACTTTGGTAAAAATTGCTAAGGCTCTTGAGGTGCCAATCGTATCACTTTTTTTAGATTCAGAGAAAAAACTTGAGAACAAAGCAGTGATAATAAAAGATAAGGAAAGAAGGAAAATCGTAGTTCCTGATTTAGAAACAGTTTATGAGCCACTTTCACCTCTCAAAGATGTAAAGGTAGAGTTTATACTGGCAAGAATGGAAGAAGGAAAGAAACAAAAGGTTCTTGTGACTCATGAGGGAGAAGAACATATTTATGTAATTAAAGGTGTTTTAGAGGTTAGAATAGAAAATGAGACTTATCTTCTGAAGCAGGGTGACAGCATTTATTTTAAATCTTCATTTGGTCATGCCTTTAGAAATGCTGGTAAAGGAGAAATGCTTGCCGTTATAGCAGCTTCTCCTCCCTCTCTATATGAAAATGTTCTCTGAGTTAGCGGAAAATTTAAAAGTGCTCTTAAAAGCTCTTAACTTAAAAAATTAAGAGGTGTTTAAAGATGAAGAAAGGAAGAGTGGCTGTTTTAGATAAACCAAATGGAAAATTTATTATTAAAAAATACCCTGTGCCAGATCCTGCACCAGGAACTCTTTTAATAAAGATAGAGTTATGTGGTGTCTGTGGCACAGATGTTCATACCTACCATGGCTATCTCTCAGATGCTCCTTTTCCCTTAATTTTAGGACATGAAATTGTAGGAAAGATTATTGCTTTAGGGAAAGGAACAAAGGTTGACTTTCTTGGCAAACCTATAAAAGTGGGGGATAGGATTACCCTTGTTCCGGCTATTCACTGCAAAAAATGCTTTTTTTGTACTATTGCTAAAACTCCAAGTAAATGTGTAAATATGGTCTCTTATGGTTTTTTTCGTGACCCAGATGAGAAGCATTACTTTACTGGAGGTTACGCTGATTATCTTTATCTTTTTCATCCTGATACAGATTTCTTTAAAATAGATGCTCCTCCAGAGGTAGCTGTGTTCACAGAGCCTATAGCTATAGCTATTCATGCTGTGGATAGAGCTCGTATTAGATTAGGGGATACAGTGGTTGTGCAAGGCTCAGGAACTATTGGCCTGCTTACTCTTATCTGTGCCAAATTAGCTGGAGCAGGGAGAATAATTATGGTAAGTAGAAGGAGAAAGGAAAGATTAGAATTGGCTAAGAAGTTAGGAGCAGATTTAACTATAAATATGGAGGAGGTTCCTGAACAAGAGGAGAGAATACGTATAGTTAGAAAGAATTCCTTAAGTGGTTATGGTGCAGATGTAGTATTTGAATACGCTGGTGTTCCAAAAGCTTTTTCTGAGGGAATAAAGTATCTTCGGGATAGTGCTACTCTTTGTGAAGTGGGGCACTTCACTGATACCGGTTCAGTGAAAATCAATCCCTGCTTAGACATTCTTACCAAGAATATAAGGATAGAAGGTATCTATGACAATGAGCCAGAACAGTTCGTTAGAGCTCTTCCCATTTTAGAGAGGGGTGAGTTTCCCTTTGCTGAGATTATATCCCATAAGCTGCCTTTAACAAAACTAAAAGATGCTGTGGATGTAATTACTGCAGGAAGCAAAATAGATGGTAAAGAAGTAATTAAAATAGTCATTGATCCTGATAAGGGATAAAAATAAATAAGGAGTTGAGAATGAGACAGGAATTAGCTATAGAAGGTGGAATTAAAACAGTTCCAGATGGTCTTGCAAAACCCTGGCCTATTATTACTCAGGATGATATTGATGCAGTAGTAAAGGTGCTTAAAAGAGGAATTCTCTGGGGACCTGATGCTCCTGAAAAGGTGGCTTTAGAGAAAGAATGGGCAGAATACTGCGGAGTTAAATACTGTTTGGCCACAAATACTGGTACATCAGCCCTTCATGCCTGTATTGCTGGAGTGGGTGTAGAAACAGGTGATGAGGTAATTATCCCAGCTTTTACTTTCTGGGCAACTGCTCAGGCTGTTCTTTGTCAGAACGCAATACCAATATTTGTAGATATAGACCCAGTAACCTACAACATTGACCCAAAAAAGATAGAGGAAAAAATCACTGATAAGACCAAAGCTATTATAGTAGTGCATGTGCATGGCCTTCCTTGTGAAATAGATGAGATAAATGATATAGCAAAAAAACATGGTCTTAAAGTTATAGAAGATGCAGCTCATGTTCATGGAGCGTTGTACAAAGGTAAAAAAGCAGGTAGTCTTGGGGATATTGCAATGTTCAGTTTAAATGGAACGAAAGATTTGCCTGGAGGCGAAGGCGGGCTTGTCACAACCAATAATCCTGATTTCTTTGAGAAAGCACGCTTAACCTGCATGTTCGGTGAAAAGAAAATCCCAAAAGGTAACATAAGACCTTATGATGCGTATACAATGGGGAATAATTATCGTCCAGTAGAAATGACGAATGCCTTTGTGAGATCTCAGTTGAAGAGGCTTGATGAATATAACAAGAAAAGGATAGAAAACGCAAATTACCTTACAGAAGAACTTAGTAAAATAGAAGGTATTATACCACCCTTTGTACCTTCTGACAGAACCCATACATACCATATATATCGGATAAAGCTTGACCCTCAAAAAATCGGCTATGGAGATATAAAAACAGAAGATTTTCGATGGGTGGTTCAGAATGCTCTCTTTGCTGAAGGAGTACCTGTTATGGAATGGCATTCCTTCCCAGTCCCTGAACAGAAGATATTTCAGAGGATGGATGCTTATGGCAAAGGTTGTCCCTGGAATTGCATTCATGCTCGCAAAGAAATTACCTATGATCCCAATGATTATCCTGAGACGCAAAAGATGTTTGCTGCTTCCTTTGTACTTTATACAATATATGCATCAAATGGACTGGAACTTATGAAATATTACGTGGAAGCCTTTTACAAAGTTTTTGATAACCTGTATAGAATTGTTTATGATCCAAAGTATCAACAGCCAGTAAGGGCAAAGTTAGAATAAGAAAAAAAGAGTGGTGTATAGAGGCTTTCTATAAAGTATTTGATAACTTAGATAGAATAGTAGGAAATTCAGCTTATTGAGAGTCAAAAATGGCAAGAGTGAGGTAAAGAGGAAAAAAATGGCTATTCAGGGGATATGAACTTGAATGTTTTCTAAAGGAGAAAGATCATACATGTGCATAAAAGTGAAGTAATAAAGGCTGTTAACCGTGAGGTACCAAAAAATGCACCAGTGTGCTTTGATCTTTTTAATTATGAGACTTTAGTAAAGTATGGAGAAGCACTAAGTCAATTGATTGACGAGTATCCTGATGATTTTGTGAAAG
>JAUWJM010000068.1 GCA_030607715.1 Candidatus Aerophobota bacterium | reverse complement strand
TAAAAGATGGGAGTATCGAGGTGATTGCTACTGATCATGCTCCTCATGCTCTTGAGGAAAAAGAGCTGGATTATACATTAGCTCCTTTCGGTATCATTGGCCTGGAAACAGCTTTAGGCTTGGTGATAAAGGAGCTGGTTAAACCAGAAATTTTGACTTTATCGGAAGCCATTGCCAAACTTACTGTAAACCCGGCTCGCATTTTAAATTTAGATAGGGGAAGAATTAGGGAAGAAGGATTAGCTAATTTAGCTATATTTAATTTAAATGAAGAGTGGGAAGTAAAGAAAAAAGACTTCCGTTCTTTAAGTAAAAATTCTCCCTTTGTGGGATGGATCTTACCTGGAAAGGTGAAGTGGACAATTTTTAAAGGTAAGGTAGTATATCAGTCCTGAGAAATAAAAAAGATAATGATTTTTAACTTCCATAGTATTTTTTTACCAGAGGTGCTATCTCGTCTTTTTCTATATTAATAATTCTTAACTCTCTTTCTGCCGATTCCTCAGAGTCAGAAGCATGGGCACCATTCTTTATTACATCCTGACCAAAATCTTTTCTTACTGTTCCTGGTGCAGCTTCCTCAGGATTGGTTTCACCCAGGACTTTTCTGATCTTGCGGATAGCATTTTCTCCTTCATATACTAAAGCTAAGCATTTCTCCAACCCTGGTTTTTTCCTATCCTTTAAAGGTGTAGTTTCCGGATTTCTCCCGCTCATAAATTTAATTATCTTGTTAAACTCGTGCTGAGCCTTATAAACTTTAAGTTCCTCGGCTATTTTCTCCTCTATTTCTTCGGGAAAAGTAAAATCAAATTTTCCCTTAAGAAAGATGCGAATTTCCTGACAGAGAGTTTTTTTCATCTTTTCAGTGAGTCTTTCCTTAATGGGTTCATAGAAGTTTTCTGCCTGCTCAACCCCCATTTGAATTATCTTAGCAGAAATAATGAAAAGGCCAGTTTGAGAGAATCTATCTATTATATTACCAGCTTTAGAGCTTAACTCCTGAAAGCTGTCCGGTTTTATAAGCACTAAGGTTTTTTGTGGTTTAATTTCGGGAGGATAGGAGATGACTCCCTTTAGGACTCCTCCATCTTTTTTGGAGTGCTTAGACCAGACTTTAAGTTCTTCTTCCACTTCCTTCTTATCCATACCAATAAGAACTGCTGGTTCAAAGTACTTAATCTTCCCTCTTTTCTCTATATAGTCACCGTAAGTTCCTCGAATGGTTTCCCCTATAGATACTTTAGTAATATGACCTACCACTCTTTTTATTTCCTTTATTGCGTTTTCTCCTTCAAAGAGAAGAAGCATAACCCGGGGAAGAAAATCACTCCCCTTTTGAGGAAGATAGTTGGCAAAAAGGTATTTTTCAATTTCCTTAACGATTTTATTATCTACCTGGTGTGAGGCAAGCATTACCTTAGCATATTTTTTTACTAATTCCTCACTGGGAGAGAACATTCTTGCTGCCACCAGATTTAGTCTCCCCCAGGAAAGAAGGCGATTGATTACCCCTCCTGTGCGAGATTTTCTGATAGTATAGGGGTTAATTAAAACATAACCCAATTGTTTAGCCATTACACTTCCCTAATATTTTATTGCTAATAATATTAGCTTTTTTTGAAAATGTCAAATAGGCAACAGAAGTTTCCCCAAAATTTTAGAGAAACTTTTTTTCTTAGTCCTTGTTTTCTCTTATTTTTATGCTAAAATAAAAATTAAGGAGCTCAAATGAACTATGTTGAGTTAATAGATAAAATAGGGAAGCTTCCTCAACCTGCTGTGTATCAAAACTCCACTGAAGTTTGCCGAATTAGGGGAGTTTCTTTAACCTTATGGGATGTTATTACTGCTGGTGTGATTTCTGGATTAAACATCTTAATTGTGGGAGAGAAGGGGGAAGGAAAAACTCAACTGGCAATGGATGTTAACAACACTTATTTTGAAGGAAAAGGCACATTTATAAGAGCTCATCCAGATTTAAAGACCAGGGATATCTATACAGCCCTTAACCTGGGAAAATTAGCCTCTTCTAAAGGAGACACTCATCAAGCTTTAGAGATAGCCAAATCTATCAAAAATCCCTTAAGTATTCTGGATGAGATAAACAGAGTCCCTCAGATTACTCAAAATCAAGCTTTAAGTATTCTTGATGGTTATATCAGCCTTCCGGAAAAAAATGAAAATATCTTTCTGGGAGTAAATGGTTACCATATTGGTATAGCTACGGCAAACCTGGGGAGAAGTTACTCTGGGATATTCCCCTTTGATCCAGCCTATCTTGATAGGTCTCATCTCATTATAAATGTGGATAATTTTCCTCCTGCCACTACGGACTTAATAACAATTCAGCAGCAGGATATAAATCCCAGGGTAGAGGTAAGTGAGACATCTGACTGTACCAGTGAGATTGTTCAAATATGGCAGCAACTAAGGAATATGAGTTTATCCTTAGATGCTTTAATTGCTGATCTGTATTTAAAGAAAAGTCTGGATTACTGCAGTAGATCTCCCACCCAGAGAAAGAGCAGTGTAAGGGACGATATTCCCAATATGTGTCAGGCATGTTTATCAGAAGGAACATCAGGAGCTTTGGGTCAGAACTGCGGATACCTTGTCCCAACTACTACCAGATCTTTTAAAGCTTACAAAGCTTTAGCCTTGGGATTAACTCTTGTTTCTGATGCTAAATCAGGAACTTCCCAGAGCAAGTTACCCGGATACAGAGAAATCCTGGAAGCTTTCAGGCTTACCGCTCCCTATTCAGGAATTCTTGATCCCTCCTGGGTAAGTAGAGTGCATCACGGGTATCCCTATTTAGCTTTAAATTCTCTTTACCCAAAAATAAAGTTAAGTATAGAGGAAAAAGCCTCTTATATTAAAAAAGCCTTCTCCAATGCCATTTCTGGAAAACTCGGTTTTGAGGAGATAGAGGTGCTGGGGGAGGAATGGAAGTGGATGGAAGATGTTTTATCTGAGATTAACCGCATTGCCCGATCCTCAAAAGGAGAGTTATTAGAAGATATTAAAGAAGGGAAGATACTGTCCACTCAGGATTTTTGGATTTCCAGCCTTCTTCATCCCCGGCAAACTCTCTTTGGAGAAAGTTTAACTAACCTTAAGTACGATATAGATATAGGAAGAAAAATAAGAGATAAAATGGGCAGGTTATATGGAATAGTTTTTGCTACTGAAGATGGTATCTACATCTGGTATGAGGAGATACATTCTCCCAAAAAAATCTTTGAGCTACCAAAAGAGAAATTTAAGAAGAGAAAAATAAGCAGTCTTGCCTTTATAAGGGGAAAGTTACTTTTTGCCCTGGGAAACGAAATTTATGATGTGGAAAACCCAGATGTTCCCTTAGTTTGCACCTCTCACCCTGTGCAAGCTCTAACTGAAAGTGGAGATTTCTTAGTGGGGACAGAAGAAAAAGGAATATGGATAACCAAAGGAGAGGATAAAGAAATAATGATTCCTCTTAAAAAAAGGGTAACTGCTATTGCTGGTGTTCCAGTTTACAGATTAAAGAAGTTTTAAATGGATTACAAAACCTTAGAATACGAACTTACCGGTCTGGCTAACCTTTTAGAATTAGCCGATGTGTCAATTAAAGTTTTCCCTGTAAAGCCTCCTTTAGCTCATTTAAGCTCAAAAATTTCTCCTCAAAGCGGGCAAATAGAAATAAGCATTGATGAGGATTGGGATATCACAAGGGATTCTCAGCTTACCTGTTATTTAAACAAAGGCTATCATGAAGATCCTCTTTTAGAAATCAGTCAGGATTTAATTTACAACAATGTAGCTCATCATCAGATTTGTCCCCAAACCATAGAGATTCATTATCAAATCCTGGATAGAGTAGCTGCAGTGTTAAAGGATAAAGGAGGAAAATTCTGGGTAGAATATTTAACTCATGCTTTTGAAGATATAATAGTCAATAGCTGGTGCAAATTAAATTTCTATCATTTTAAGGGAATGCCCATCTTCTTTTATGATCAGGTTTACAAGCCTCCCATTAAAAGATCCACCCTAAGGCAAAAGCTACAAAATATTTTAAGGATTCCTAAATTTTCTCCTTTTTACGAGGCTTTTGTTAAGATCAACCTTTTTATCTGGGGAGATGAGGAAGATCTTTCCCTTTTAAAGAAACTGTTTACCAACAAGGCATCTATTAACAGGGCAGTGGAAGAAATAGTAAATCTGCTGAGTTTTGAAAAAAGTACTCTTGAGGAAAAGGTACATATTTTATCTCATAAAGAAACCTGGGAAGATTTAGCTGGCAAATTTACCCTATGTTTGGCTCACTTGCTTCAGGAAGCTCCCGGGGAGAATTTAAGTTCTGAGAATGAATTTGAAAAGAGTATCCTTAACCCGAGCATCCGAAAACAAATAATTAAAGGAATGTATAGAGAATCAAAGAAAAAATCAGCTTATCTTGAGAGCTTTGAGACAACTAAAACTCTGTATGAGCTTTTTGCCTCAGAGATTCCTGTTCAGGTAGATACAGAGAAGAAAGGAAGAGCAATGCCTGTAGTTCCCTTTGATTATGACCCCTTTGATCCAGAAGAGCATTCTCCTCAAGAGATTGATTTGCAGGGAGTTGTAATTGACCCAGAGAGCCCCTTTTTCAATCTCATCAACTTTAGAGTTCCCAGATACCACTATGACCTTTTTGTTCCCTACAAGGCAGAGCAAAAAGGAGCCTTTCCCGATATCTGTTTTATTATTGATACCTCAGCCTCTATGGCTGATGATGTAGAGAGCAAAATTTCCTTAGGCAGAGCTATTTTATTTAAAAAATTAATGAAATCCCGTTTTTTCTTTGGAGAGGATAGTTGTTCCTGGAGTGATAAGAGTAAATATCACCATGTTCTTCTGGGATTTAATGGAGTTTTAAAATGGCTGCAATCCCATGGAATTGCCCCCTATATTCAGTACAATTTAATAACCTTTTCCCGTCGGACTAAGACAAGTGGATGGAAAAGTTATGAGGAGATAGATGAGTGTAAGAGATTAGCATATTCTCCTGAGTTCAACACCACTTTAATTGAAGAAAAGATTTTAAGAAAAGAGCTTTTGGGAAGAGAGCCTTTTGTCTTAATTACTCTTTCCGATGGGGAGATATTTAACTGGAACCAATCAACCAAGGGATATTCCTCTTATCGATTAAGAGACCTTATAGGGGGTATGAAACCCATAGCTCCTATTATGAAAAGGATTGTGGAAGAGAATATGGTTTCCCATATCCAGATTAACGAAGGTGATTTTAAACCCAGGATTTCCCAAATTACCTGTCAGGACATACAAAACTGGGGGGCAGAGATTTATAGAATTAACGATATTAATTGTTTAGAAAATTTAATGATAAGGATAACGAAAAAACTGCTATTTAATCACTGATACCTTCCTTACCAATTATTAATATCATCCTCCAGATAGCCGTTAGCGTTTCCTTTTTCATTGGGATTTAGCTCGTCTACAACTCCATCATTATCATCATCCATTGTATTTTGACAGTAGTTTCCATCCTCAAATTCATTGGCATCCTTATTATCGGTACCTGTTTTTCCATCATATCCTTTGGAATAGATGTCAAAGCTAACGGTATTATGAAAAGGAGGATGGGTTACAGAGCTGTCATCTTCATCGGCCCGGTATATCCATACATGAATTTTGTCTTTTTTGCTTCCTGCCCAGGGATCCATTAACTCTCCTGTGAGGGAGTTTACTTCCTTTTCTCTAAACTCAAGGTAAGGACCATTCCATCCAGGTAAATCTCGGATGGGATCATCTTCATCGGGATCTAAAGCTTTTCTTAAGGAAGCGGAACTTTCTTTATCAGGAGGATAAAGCCCAGTATCTATTCTGTACATTGAAATAGCGAGTTCCAGTTTACCAATGAAAGATTTTGCTGTTGATCTTTTAGTTTTCTGGATAGCAGTGAGAAAGTTAAAGATCGCTACTGTAGAAATAATAGTTATAACCGCTACTACTATCAGAAGTTCCACTATAGTAAATCCCGAGGATCTCATTTTTCCTTCTGCGTTCTCTGTGGTTTCATATTTTCCTGTCATTATTATCAAAAGCTGAAATGTTAAAATTTAAAAATAGTAATTCCTTCAAAGTGGAGATTATATAGTGGGGTTTTAAGGGAAAAGTTGCATTTTCTGCTTCTTTTAGAGTGCTAATTCCGGAGAGAACCAGGACTGTGGTTACCCCTACCTTTTTTCCAGCTGCAATATCGGTTTCCAATCTATCTCCTACCAGGATAACTTGCTTAGGAGGATATCCCTTTTCTTGCATTATTTTTTCCAATCCGAAAGTTTGAGGTTTACCTAAGACAAAGGGAGTCTTTCCAGTGCAGGCTTCCAGAGCTTTAATTATTGCTCCAGCCCCGGGAGAAGTTCCTTTTTCTAAGGGGAAAGTTACATCAGTATTAGTAGCCAAGAATTTAGCTCCTCTTACTATAGCCTGATGGGCTAAGGATAGTTTTTGAAAATCAAAATTTCTATCCATCCCTGCTACTACATAATCAACTCCATTAATAGTGGAAGATACATTTACTTTTACCTTTTCCAATTCTTCAAAGAGGCCTTTCTCCCCTATTACAAAAACCTTTTTGCATTTATTCTGGCTAAGGTAAAGAGCGGTTAAATAAGAAGAGGGGAAAAACTGGTTTTCTTTAACTTTTATTCCCATACGGGTAAGTTTTTTTAAATAGCCTTTTCTGGATAAAGTAGAATTATTACTCAAGAAACATATCTCCCCTCCTCTTTGTTCTAAGGTTAAGAGAATCTCTTTAACCCCGGGCAACAAAGTTTTTCCTCTGTATATCACTCCATCTAAATCAAACACATAAAGGCTCATAACTTTCTCTCAATCCTTAACTTTTCTACCAGACTCTCTTCCATAGGATTTACCTGAACCCATCTTTTCTCTTTTTGAGGGATCTGATAGTACTGAACTTTAATCAATCCCCCAGGAGCATCACTGTATCTTGCTGTTAAGGAAGCGGCTTTCAGGATAAATTCCTCTTCAATTGATCCTTTTAATAAGGCAATTGGCCCAGGAAAATCCATTACC
Source organism: Candidatus Aerophobota bacterium (assembly GCA_030607715.1). The sequence goes on along the minus strand of JAUWJM010000068.1, from coordinate 1,096 downwards.
TGCAAGAATATATCTCCCTGAGAGGCAAGGGTAATTAGCTTCTCGTTTTCCGTTCTATTTCTTCCTATAATTACTCTTGAAGTGTGATTTAGACAGAAATGTCTTCCCACTTTCAGCAGCTCAACCTCCCCAGGGGTTAACTTATGATAGGATAAGATGTATTTAACTCGACGGGAAAAATTGGGGTCAGTAAGCAGACATCCCCCAGCAGGAGTGGGAAAGTCTTTAAAGCCAAATTTTTCGGCCAGTTTTAACTGAACCTGCCTACTTCTCCCTTTTATTCCTAATAGCTTTTCTCTGTCTATCCAACCTTTTTGTTCAGGTAAAGTGGGGGAAAGATTTTTAGCAGTTAAAGGGCGAAGTAAATACTCACCCCATCCTGACTCTTTTGCCACTATAGCTAAAGCCCATCTACTTTGAGATTTAGGTCTTTCTCCCAGAACTTCGCCGGTAACTAAAAAAGAAGCTTTCTCGGATTGCATTAAAGGTCCAGCTTTTTTTACCATAAGGATATGGCAGTCAATGCAGGGATTAGCTCCTTTTCCAAAACCATGAGGGGGAGATGAAATCAAAGGGATAAGTTCTTTTCCTATATCTACCACTTTACAGGTGATACTTAACTGTTTAGATGCTTTTTTAGCCTTCTCAGCACTAAAAAAGGGGGAGGAAAAACATATCCCTTTTACCTTAATTCCCTGATTTTGAATAAGTCGAGTAGCGAGGAGGCTATCCAATCCTCCGGAAAGCAGAACCAGGGCCCTCATTCCTTACTTACCTCTTTTTTGGGGACCACCTTTCTTATTCCTTCCTCAGTCTCTATTACCACTGTTCTTTTTAAAAGATTAAAGCCAATCACCTTCACTTTCTCTTTTTTCCAGTTTACCATATCACCTACAGAAGGAAAATCTTTTGCCAACGATGTGTAAATGAGACATTCAAAGTTTAAACAGCACCTGAGTCGGCCACATATACCTGATATTTTAGAAGAAACTAAGGGAAGATTTTGAATCCTGGCTGATTCTAACGCAACCCCTTTGAGCTTTTTCCCATTGTTTTTCTTGAGGAAAGAAATACAACATACTTCCCGTCCGCATAT
>JAUWJM010000023.1 GCA_030607715.1 Candidatus Aerophobota bacterium | reverse complement strand
TCATCGGCATCCTCCACAGTTAAAGCAATGGGCTTTTCACAAAGGATATTTTTCCCTGCCCCGGCAGCCTTAACTGCAAATTCCTTGTGCAAAAATGTGGGAAGACAGATATCCACTATTCCTATGTCTTTCTCTTCAAAAAGCTCCTCAGCTTTTTTGTAAGCTTTAGCCCCGTATTTTTTTGCTAAATTTTCAGCTTTAGCGAGATCTATATCTGCTATAGCTTCCAGTTTTGCATTGGAAAGGTTATTGTAACATTCAGCATGCATTCCTCCCATAAACCCTGCTCCTACAATTCCTATCTTAAGCATAATCTCCTCCTTATTTTTTTCCTAAAATAAAATCCATACTTTTAGAGGTGTTGTATAAAAGAGCCTCTGGATGGTGAGAATAAGCAGGAAGAATCTCAGCGGTTAGATAATCATTATAACCAATATCCTCAAGAGCCCTTATAACTTCTTCCCAATTTACATCTCCTTCTAAAAGGTCTACAAAACCATTAACATTAGCTACAGAACTTCTGAAATCCTTGATATGAACCTTTTTAATTCTCTTATTTAGAATTCTAATCCATTGTTCTGGATATCCTGTTAGCAAAGTATTCCCTACATCAAAGTAAACTCCCACATACTCTGAGTTAATCTTGTCAACAAAATCCCTTAACTCTAAAGGGCTAAGCAAGAACTTGTTCCAGACATTTTCTATGCCTATTGCTACCTTATACTCTTTAGCAACTAAAGTGCATTCCTTGAGAGAATCAAGAGACCTCTGGTAGGCAACATCATAGGGAACAACCTCTGCTTGAGGGTTAAAGAAAACATCTACTGCCCCTGGAATAACCAGAACCGTATCTACCCCAAGGTAGGAGGCAAACTCCAGCATCTTTTTAACTATATCCTTAGCTTTTTCTCTTATCTTAGCCTCAGAGCTGGTCAGAGAATAATCCCAGAGAAGGCCGGTGGCTAAGCTGCTCAGCTCTATTCCCACTTCCTTGGACATTTCCACAATTTTATCTATATCTTGACAGGAAGAGTTAAGATTTATCTCTCCTTTTTCCTCTAAGGCAAGCTCTATGCCATCAAAACCTGCATCTTTAGCCAGCTTCATACACTTTCTTAGCTCAAAATCGGGCTTTCCTGCTAATACTCCTGGAAAAGACCAGTAATTTATGCTTTTTTTCATCTTTTTCTCCTATTTAGTTAACCTCCTTTTTAAATCTTTTGATATAATTCTTTCCTCTATACTTCTTAACCATCTGCTCATTTAGAGGGTATTTCCCCCAAATTCTTGCCGTATTGAGCATTGTTTTGTAATTATCAGGATTTACTGCTGGATGAATACTGTTACTGGAGGCTAAAATATGACCTCCCCCTGGTGAGGCTTTAGCAATTGTCTCCTTTACCGCTTCCTCAACTTCCTCCTTTTTTCCAAAGGGAAGAAGCTGACCACAGTCCACATTTCCCACTACGCATATCTTATCTTTGTATTTCTCTTTTATCTCTCCGATATCCATTTCTGCAATTGGTTCTATGGGATCCAAAGCATTAATACCTGTATTCACAATCATATCTAATATTTTCCAGAGATTTCCATCGGTATGTTTTATAAAGGGAATGCCGTGTTTCTTGGCTACACTAACTGCTTTTTTAAGATAGGGAAGGATAAATTTTCTAAAATGTTCTGGTGAGACAAGTGGACCCTTTCTTCCTGCATAATCATCACCAGTTAAAAGTATATCTGCACCTACCTCTACAGCATTTTCTAATACTCTGCACTTGTATGCACTTATCATTTCTGCTAAATCTTTAGCCAAACCTGGATTTAAAACATAACTTATAAATAACTTGTCCATCCCTCCCATAAGATAGTGGGAAAATTCAAAGGCATCATGTCCTAAAAAGACAACTGCCCTTTCTTTTTTAAATCTTTTCACATAATCTTCCAGGGTCCTCAGTCGCCAAGGAGCATCAGGATCAGGGGGTTTATATTTATCCAGATCTTTCCTGGACTTTATAGGTCCATCAAAGGGATAGCTTAAACCACTTGGCTCTATCTTCCATATAATTCCCCACTCATCTTTGTAAGTATTATTACCTAAATTCTCTGTTTTTTGATCCTCAACACAGGTTATACCGTCTAAATCTTCTCTCTCCACAAACTCAGCATAAGAGATATCACCGTAAAGAGAGGAAATTACCGGCTGATTTACTATAAGCTCCCATACAGGGACTCTATCAGGTTCTCTTCTCTGCAGAGCTAACATCATCCGCTTATAGCCTGTCATTTTATATCCTCGCCTTTATTCCCTAATGTAAATCAGACCTTTAGGTCTGATGAATTGTAATGTAGGTCTTTAGACCTGCCAGGATGGGTTTATTATCCTTTTACAGCTCCACCAGATAAGCCCTTAACCAGTTGTTTTTCAATTAAAGTAAATAAAAGTATCACCGGTATGATAGCCATAAAAGCAGCAGCCATAAGATAGTGCCATTGCGTTTCCCAACGTCCAATAAAGTGATAAAGTCCAACAGTGAGAGGTCTTCGATCCATAGAATCGATAAATGTCAGGGCAAACATGAACTCATTCCAGGACCAGATAAAAGTGTAGATAATAACCGTCACTATTCCAGGCATAGCAATGGGTAGTATAATATGAACAATTGTCTTTAAACGTGAGCACCCATCAATAAGTGCGGCCTCTTCTATTTCCTTAGAAATACCACTAAAGTATCCATTTAACATCCATATAGAAAAGGCCAGAGTAAATACAGTATTAACGAGTATCAGAGAGGAGAGTCTATTGTGAAGACCAATCTTGACAATCACCTGAAACAGAGGGATAACCACAATAACAGGAGAAAACATCTGAACAATCAAAAATAAAAAAAGTAAGGGTTTACGTCCCCTGAAGCGCAGACGAGAAACTGCATAGGCGCCTGGAATACATACAATTATATTCAGAATTGTAGCAAAAGAGGCAATAATTAAACTATTGATAAAATATTTTGCCAAAGGATACCGCTCCCACACGTAGATAAAATTTTGCCATGCAAACTTGTGTGGTATCCAATGGGGAGGGGAAGCGTAAACTTCCTGGATTGATTTAAGAGAAGTGGATAACATAACAAAAAAGGGGAAGAGCAATACAAACAAAATAGCTATGATTAAAACATACACAATGATTTTAAATCTTCTTTTCTCTCTCATTCTCATGCCTCGGTTCTAAAATAAAAAATGGCATAGATTATACTTACAACCGATAGGATAACAAAAGTCACAACTGCTATAGCTGCCGCTGGTCCAAATCTTAAAAAAGCAAAGGCATATTTGTAAATGAAAGTAACTAAAATATCAGTTGTATTAATCGGACCGCCTTTGGTCATAATATAAATAACATTAAAATCATTAAAAGTCCATAAAGTGGAAAGCAAGGTAACAATTAATAAAACCCGTTTTAACAAGGGAAGAGTAATGTGGTAAAAACGTTGATACATATTTGCTCCATCAATTTGAGCCGATTCGTAGAGATCCGGAGAGATACTTTGAAGACCAGCCAGTATGACTAAAGCCATAAAAGGAATACCAATCCAGATATCTACATAAAGATTGGCAAAAAATGCCGGAAGAGGATATCCTAACCAATGAGGAGGATTACCCCAGATACCAGTGGCCTTTAAGGTATAGTTTAAAAGGCCATATTCATCGTTAAATGTCCATCGCCAGAGCATAGCACTAATGGGAATAGAAGAAGCCCAGGGAAGAATAACTAAACTGCGGGCTAATTTTCTTCCCTTAAACTCTATATTGAGGAGTAAACCAATAACAAGTCCCATTAAGGTTTTAACCAAAACAGCTAAAATAGTCCATATAACAGACCTCAGCAATACTTCCCAAAATACCTTCCTTTTAAATAAAATTTCAAAGTTACCTGTCCCAATAAATTGGATTATCCTGCCCAATTTATCGGTTTTAAAAAAGGACATTTGAAAAACAGCAAAAACAGGATAAACCATAAAAGCTATTAAAAGTGCAATGGCAGGCAAGAGGAAAAGACAGGCTAAGGTGGGTTCTGCAGTCCAAAAATGCCTCTTTATCTTATTCTTCATTTACTCTCTTTTGCAAATGAATAATGAATAAAATTGAGTGAGGTGACTGGAAAATCCCGGTCACCTCACTTTTAAACACTTTTACATTCCCCTTATTATATCTATCTCAGCCGCGGCATCATCCATTGCTTCCTGGGGAGTTTTACGACCTAAGAAAACTTCCTGTATCTCATTCCAGATAATATCACTACACTCAGGCCATTCAGTAATCAAAGGCCACCCCTTAGCGCTTGCTAAAGATTCAACACAAATTTTGTATATGGGTTTCTGGTAGTAAGGGTTTAATGCTACAGATTTCAATACAGGAGGAAAACCAGTATATTTATTAAACTCAAATCTCCATTTGTCTTGATATGCAAATTCTATAAATTTGATAGCTGCTTCTTTATGCTTGGATGGTTTGAACAACATAATGCTATCGGTAATGTTGAGAGCACAGTGTGGTTTACCGGCAAAGCGAGGCATAAGAGCATAATCCCACTCAAAGGTTGCTCCCCTTCCCCTTAGAAGAGAATCAAGGTAGGTCCCTATTAAACAGATACCCAATTTACCGGAAACAAAAATATTCATCACATCAGCTCTTAACTTACCTGTTACAGCTGGTTCAGTTACCTTATACTTGTTCACCAGATCATTCATAAAGGTCATAGCCTGAACTCCTGCCTCATCATTAACCCGACACTTACCATAACTTCCATCAGGATTGATCTCAAAGAAATAGCCATCGTTTCCAAGAATATAATAGGCAAACTCTGTGAGCTCAATATACTTCTTCCCAATCATACCCACTCCATACATATTAGGAGGGTCATTAATGATTAGGGCATCACCAAGCATCTCTTGAAATGTATCTGGAGGTGCACCAATGCCATGATCTTCAAAGACATCTTTCCTGTAAAACATAAAACGAGGACCAGCAGCCACAGGTATAGCATAGAGAACACCCTTAATCTTAGCCTCTAAGGTAGCCGGTTCAATATTTGCAAGTAACTCCTTGCTAAGATACTTCTCTATTGGTTCGCAAACATCCATTTCCAGAAATTCTAAAAGCCATCGAGTCCCAATAACAGAAATATCGGGCGGTCTGCCTCCAGCAATAGAACTTAACAGTTTGTCGTGCACAATGTTCCACGGTATAGACACTATCTCTAAATCTATGTCCGGATTGGCTGCGTTAAAAGAGTTTTCTAAATTTGTAATGTATTCTGGTGGAACTCCATCGTATTCAGTATAGAAATAAGTAAGTTTTTCTTTAGCCCCTACCGCTACTCCAGAAAGTAGCAAAGCCAATGATAATACCGCAAGAATAAAACCTATTTTTTTCACTTTTTTTCTCCTTATTCATTATTTTCCAAACTAAAAGACTATAAATTATACTCTCACCTCCTTCTGGTCTCATTTTTTAGCTTGCTTTTGGTTAATTCTATTATAATACCATACTTTTGTCAAATAACTGCTTTTTCCCTCTACTCCTTAGGGTGGAGAGAAATTCTTACCTGGTTTTTAGCGATATTGTAAGATAATTAGACATATCCAAATCTCCAGGGAAGTTTTACTCAAGAAAACGGTTTTGAGGCTTGGACCGTTCTTTAGTTGGTAATTTGTAGTTCTCTGTTGGCATCAAGCGCTCTCCCAGGATTTTCCTTAGTATATCCTTGCGAGGAAATCCAGAACTTAAGTCTTGACAAAATGCTTCAGCGTATTTATATGCAGTTTCGTTCTCCAGGCAAAAATGTGGTATCCACAACTTTGCCCACTCTTCCATCATGTGAATGTACTCATCAATCCCATAATGTCTTCTAAGCCATTCCCTTTGGGACGCGTGAGTGCCAAGACCTTCTTTTTTTACTCTCATCTCTTCCTCACTTAAGGTAACAAGAAAATGGGCAGGAAAAGTCTGCCCATAAAGGTCAACACCACCTGTTGGAGACCAGTAGTAAAGGTAAGGGATTGATTCTAAAGGGGAGAGCATAACTCCTCGTTTTACCTCAAATCTGAAGTACCTCGGTATCGTGGTCTGGTTAGCCGCAGCCCTTACTGCTCGGTGTGTCATTTCATGATCGAGCATGTAATCATCTCGAGGGTGAGTTATGACAATGTTTGCTCTATAATTTCTAAGAATTCTCACAAGTTCTTTCACCCATGAAGGTGAGGCGCTTATTTCAAGGTCCTTCTCTCCTACGCAGTCATAACTGGCAGAAAGTTTCTCAGCAGAGGATTTTGCCTCAAAGAAGCGAATTGCCTCAATATCTTCACCTAAAGCCTTTGGAGTTCCCATGCTCCCTGCTGTCATTGTAACGAAATGGAGATTGCACCCTTTATCTTTAAGAAGTTTTAAGGGGCCTAATGCACCAAATTCAATATCATCGGGATGGGCACCAATGGTCACGACACTAAGAGCGTTCTTCATCATCTTATACTTACCTCACAGTTATCTGCTACTCCCCCTAACAGAGTGTAAGTGGTGGGAACAGTCTGGAGGATTGCTCCCGGGACTAAAGTATTCACAGGACCGTGAGCAACAAGCCGCGCGATAAATCTTTGCCAGGATACTCCTCCTCCTATGTATCCGTCAAGCCAGAAACTTCTGTATTTTGCCCCCACAATTTGGGAAGGCCCAATAGTCGCCGCCTTGGGAGGGACATTGGACCAGTCTCCACTGAATGAGTGGAGAGCATTTTGCATGATGGTCATGGGGTGAAGTTCTACAATACGAGGACCTGCCTTTCTATACGCTTCCAGATTATCTCCAAACTCCTCTCCTAAATGAGCTTCCCAGAAGGCAATGTGTCCACACCATCCAATCCCCCCATAACAAACAGCCACTCTCCCTGCATCCTCTATCATCTTCTCATAATCATCAATATTCTTATTTGAGGGAAAATGAATTTGGTCATCGGGCATTCGCAAATTATTATCTATGAGAGAGAGAAAATTCTCCCACATTGCCCTCTGGAATGAACCTGGCCAGTCCCTGGGAGCAGTTATTCCATCTTCGTTTGCATACTCGTCCATATTGAACGTGTGCACATGATGACAGGGAACCTTGAGGTCATTTATAAGTCGAGCACAAATCCTGTACTGGGGAGTTGGTCCTGCAGGGAGAATAAGAACAAGCTTCTCGTTCTTCTCACCTGTCTCTTTTATTCGCCTGACAATGTCAAGGGCAAACTCAAGGTAAAAATCATCTTCTTTTTCAATAATCCTTATTCTGAAATCAGGATTGGAGTGATGGCAGATATCTTCTTTTTTAATCTCCCTCACTCTCTCACACGCCTTCCTGTCTCTGAAGGGAACAAATTTAGCTAAATCAAAGGTAAAATCCTGCATTTATCTTCTCCTTTCCATATTTCCAGGATCTATCTAATTTTCTCTAAAAACTTTTTCGCTTTTAAAATATCCTTTGTCTGTTGTTCCCTGGGAATTTCCCTCTCTATAGTTAAAGGGCCGGTGTAACCTATCTCTTTAAGTTTGTTTACGAACCGTTCTATCCCTACCTCTCCTTCCCCTAAAGGAAGTTCTTTTCCCAGCTCTCCTTTTTTTTCAGGTCTTTTTCCATCCTTACAATGCACTCCTATAACATACTTACCCAGAAGATCTAAAGCTTTAATAGGATCTTCTTTATCGTATAAAAGCATATTTGCCGGATCAAAGTTTATCCCTAAATTGAGCCTATTCACATCCTCTATGAATGAGCAGAGAGTCTGTGAGCTCTCCTGTCCTGTCTCTAAGGTAAATTTTTGTCCGTTGTCATTGCAATAATCACAGATTTTCTGTATCGCTTTAATCAATTCATTATAATTAAGATCATTCTTGTCCTCGGGGATGAATCCAATGTGTGCTCCCAGAATAGGAACGTTTATTTTTCTCACAAAATCTGAAAAGGTGAGGGTTTTCTCTATTCTTTCTGTGCGAGTATTTGGATTCAAAAGGCCCACTGTTTTCTTTATTGTAGGTATATCAGCGTAGCTTTCACCTTTAAAATGACAGAAAAAGCAGGTGATCCTCACACCTATCTCTGACATCGTGTTCTTTATCTTTTCCACATTAGGTCCAGAACACCACTCCTCTGGAGGGACATACATCTGACAAGTTGGAATTCCCAGAGATTTTACCCTCTTCAAAGCAGATGGAGGCTCATCTCCTTTCACTATAACACCAATTGGCATAAATTCTTGCATTATTGCTCCTCCCAATAACGAGCAAAAAACCTCGTATTTTTTAGAAAAGATTACCTATTACTCCCATAAAATTGTCCTTAACCTGGACTAAATATACTTTAACTGATCTGAGGAATTTGTCAACTAAAATCTTTCTAAGATAAGGTAATCTTATCATAAAGTAAAAGACTTGCAAGATAAACAAAATAGGGGTAAAATAAATTAGTAGTCTATCGAGGAAGCTTAAATGCACCCAATTCTTGTAAGGATAGGTTCATTTGTTATTTATACTTACGGAGTCCTCGTTTGTTTAGGATTTGTAGCAGGAATAAGCCTTTTTTTATATCAAGCAAAAAAAGAGAATTTAAAGAAAGATGAGATATTTTCTTTTTTATTCTGGATTATAATATTTAGCATTATAGGAGCAAGGATATTTTACATTTTAAATCACCTAAATTGGTATTTTAAAAATCCCCAGGATATATTTAAAATCTGGCGGGCAGGATTGGTCTTTTACGGGGGGCTTATCTTTGCTTTTATAGCTGGCGTTGTCTTTATAAGACTTCACCTTCTCCCATTCTGGAAAATTACTAATATTTCTGCTCCTTGCATTGCTTTAGGGATAAGCATAGGAAGGATAGGTTGTTTTTTTAATGGTTGCTGTTATGGGAAACCCTGGGATAAAGGTTTTATTTTCTCTTCTAATTCCCCTGCTGGAAGAGCATTTCCCAACCAACCTTTAGTTCCTACTCAGCTTATCTCATCAGTGGATATGTTGGTGATTTTTTTAATTTTAATAATTTTTAAGAGATTTCAATGGTTTAGGAATAAAAGTTTTTTGTTGTTTTTAATTTTTTATTCAACTCATCGTTTTATGGTGGAGTTTTTAAGGGCTGATTCTCCTGAAATTTTTCTTAACTTAACTTTTTCTCAACTTATAAGTGTAATCATAGGAATCCTGGCAGGAGCATTAATCTTAGCTTTTAAAAGGAGTGAAGATGAAAATAACACCTTTAGCTTTTGAAAGTTTTGGAACTCGTTCTATGAGCACCTTTATACAGACAAAAGATGTTAATATCCTAATAGACCCGGGTGTTGCTTTAGCTCCATTAAGATATGGCCTGCCGCCCCATCCTGTTGAATTAAAGAAACTAAATGAGCATTGGAATAAAATTGTAGAGTATGCAAAAAGCTCAGATATTCTTATAATCACTCATTATCATTACGATCATCATAATCCAAATGATAACCTTGAGATTTATAAAAGCAAGATAGTTTTAATCAAGCATCCCGCAGAAAAGATAAATTTAAGTCAAAAGAAAAGAGCAAACTACTTTTTAGAAAAAATAAAGAATTTGCCAGAGAAGTTAAGATATTCAGATGGAAAAGAGTTTAAATTTGGTGATACAAAAATTAAATTCTCCCCACCAGTGTTTCACGGAACTAACTCAAAGTTAGGTTATGTAACCGAGGTTTTAGTGGATGATGGTTACAAGTTTATTCATACCTCAGATGTTGAAGGCCCTGCTCTTGAAGATCAGGTTAATTTTATTTTAAAAAATAAGCCAAATTTAATAATAGTAGATGGTCCTCTTTCCTATATGTTGGGTTATAGATACAGTTATTTAAGTTTATCCTCCTCAGTAGAGAATCTAATAAAGATTGTTTCTACTTGCCCTTTAGATTCACTAATAGTAGAGCACCATCTTCTTAGAGAATTAAAGTGGAAGGAAAAAATAGCAGAAGTTTTTGAGGCAGCAGAGAAGAAGAATATTAAAATCCAAACTGCGGCCGAGTTTGCTAATATACCTGTTGAAATGCTTGAGGCACACAGAAAAGAACTCTATCAAAAATATCCAGAGTAAAATACGCTACACTCGGTAAAGAGAGCAAGAAATTCAAGATTTTGGTTTATTGAAATTGAAGGTAAATAAAAAAGGTGCAAATAAAGTGATAAATGATGCGAAACATAGAATGGTTTATTTTTTGGGCATAGATTTGGGCACTTCCAGCATAAAAGCAATTTTGGTTGATGAGACGGGAAGGACCGTTTCCAAATTATCCGAAGGATACAGTATTTATTCTCCCTATCCTGGATGGGCTGAACAAAATCCAGGGGAATGGTGGAAAGCAACTGTTAAGGCAATAAGTAAAATTCTCAGCCAGGGCTATATAAATCCATTACAAATCCAGGGAATAGGAATTTCCGGACAAACTCACGGAATGGTGCTCTTAGACAAAGATTTTTCTCCCTTGCGAGATGCCGTTATCTGGATGGATCAAAGGAGTATTCCCCAGGTCAAAAAACTTAAGGAAAAATTCAAAGGAAGACTAAACCACATAACTGGGCTTCCTATAGCTTGTGGCTTTATGCTTCCTTCTCTTCTGTGGATTAGAGAGAATGAGCTTCCCATTTGGAATAGAATATACAAGGTTCTTCTTCCTAAGGATTATATTCGGTTGAAGCTAAGCGGAGTGGTAGCCTCTGATGTTACGGATGCCGGAGGGACACTTCTCCTGGATACTACTAAAAGAAGTTGGTCAAGGGAAATCATTAATGAGTTAAACATCCCTTACAATTTTTTTCCCTCTCTTTATGAATCGTCCCAGATTACAGGGCGAGTTACTAAAAAAGCAGCTAAAGAGATTTCTCTAAAGGAGGGGACACCGATCTTCGCTGGTGGAGCAGATCAGGTAATGATGGCAGTGGGAAGCGGGATAGTTGAAATAGGAGAGATAGCTTCCAGCATTGGCACAGGGGGTCTTTTGGTAACCTTAACTGATTGGCCTATTATAAAGCCTGATAAGGTTTTGCATACTATTCCGTATGCCATTAATAAAAAGTGGATTCTTATGGGAGCAATTCTTTCCGGGGGTTCATCTTTAAATTGGTTTCTCAACCAAATTATCTCTGAAGAGTTGAATTCACGCCAGTTTCTCTTTAAGAAAATTTCCTCCACATCGGCTGCCTCAAAGGGATTATTGTTTCTTCCCTATTTAAAAGGAGAAAGAACGCCTTATCTTGACCCTCAAGCACGGGGAGCCTTTATAGGGCTTAATTATCACCACTCTCAAAGTGATTTGATCAGGGCAGTGATGGAGGGAGTAGTTTTTGCCTTAAGGGATTCTCTTGAGGAGTTTAAGAAATTAGGGGTAGAACCCTCTTGTGTAATCACTTCCGGAGGAGGAGCAAAAAATGAACTCTGGCGACATATCCAGGCGGATATATTTAACCTGCCGATTTTTACCACTAATGTAGAGGAAGCTTCTGCCTATGGGGCCTCACTGATAGCGGCTGTAGGAACAGGTATTTTTTCCACAGTGGAAAAGACCTGTAAAAGTTGGATAAAAAGAGAAAATGAAGTTATTCCCAATCCTAAAGAGGTAAAAATATATGAGGAGGTTTATCAAATTTATCGGGGTTTATATCCTAAGTTAAGAGATGATTTCTATGCTCTCTCAGATTTGGGAAATATCTCATAAAATTTTTGATATTGCCAATTAACGCTATTATTATAACTATATAATCTTACTCAACTCAAGATTGCGACTACTATGTTTATCTTGAATTCGGCAAGAGATCTATTAGCCTTAAGGGGAAAGATAAGATAGTAATTTTTTAGCCTGAGAATAGTCAGGAATTATTAAATCAGCCCCTGCCTCGATAAGTCTTTTTCTCTTTTCTATGTTCAGCCCAAATCGTCTCACCTCATCGGAAGCAATCCCTATCGCTATGCCATTATGTTTTTTGGTCTCCCTTATCTCCACCGGCCCATCCCCAAAACAGACAAGCTCTGGCCCGGATAGGTTGTTTTCGCGAATTATCCTTTCTATCACTAATTTTTTGGAATATTTAGTTATATCAGAAACTGAGCCGTAAATTCTATCCCCAAAATATTTTCCATACCCTAAGATTTTAACCTCGGATAACGCATCTTCCCTGTCTGTTCCACTGGTAAGATAGAGCTTAACTCCATTTCTATAAAGCACCTCAATGAAATTTATTGCTCCTTTAATGGTATAATCTGAGACATTCAATTCCCCTTTCTTCAGTTTTTCTATTCTCTTGTTAACCAGTTTCATTAACTCGCCATTATAGATTTTTTTATATCCGAACTTATCTAAAATTTTCTCTTTGGGGATAAATCCAAATTCTTTGACCATTTCAACCAGGACCCCCATTTGAATGATGGTTTGAACCCCTGTGGATTTATCGATATAATCCCTTACTCTTTCAACTACCTTATTATAAATTGACTTATCACAGGTTCTAAACTTATTCCCCAAAATCTCCTTAATAAAAATATTCTTCATAATGGATTGCCAGCCCTGGCGGAGTGTAGAGATAGTCCCATCTTGATCGAAGATAACATATTTAAATTTCTCCCTAACTATATTAGGGTTTACTACTTCAAACTCAGTATCAGAGAGGAAAGTTGCCTTTGTGCAATCGGCGGCTAATTCAGGATTGTAAATATAATCAGGGTCAGTCCCAACCCTTAAAATTTCCCTGGGTGAGGCGGTACCTGTTTGCTTGATTTTTGTTACCGTAACTGAAGAGGCAAGGTTAGCCAACATTCCCGCTTCTAAGGGATTAGCTCCTGCTGCCAGGGCAGCGGCAATTGTAGCGATGCAGGTATCACCTGCTCCAACGGGATCCACTCTGGTGAGGATTTGAATGCCGGGTATCTCATCAATATGCCGCCCATCGTAGAGCAAAATCCCCCTATCTCCTCTGGTGATGTAAACGGGCTTTTTCGAAAGTTTAAATACAGTTCTTATAAACTCTTTGACCTCGTTCAAGGATACTGAGTCGTTAATATCCTTATGTATTTTGCAAATTCTTGCTGCCTCCAGCCTGTTAAGTTTGCAAATCTCTCCCTGGAACTTTTCGGTTTTATCCCTGGAATCCACGAGAAAAAATATATTTTTATTCTTCTGGATTAACTTGTTTACTTTCTCTATTACAAAGTCAGACCAAATTCCATTTGCAAGTTGCTGGTTAATGATCACTACCTTTACTTCTTGAAGAATGTTCTCCAGGTTTTTAATTAATCGCCTCTCCGTCTCCGAAGAAATAAAATTGAAATAGCCAAAATCTATTCTTTGATCCTCTTCCTCCTCAAGGTAAGGTTTTATATAAATCACTGTATCCCAGTTGTCGCTTTGGGTGATCATTCCAGAGATTCCCATCTCTTTCCTTTTCATCAACTTCTTCATCTCATACCCAAAGGGATCATTCCCCACTACTCCAATGTTATACACTTTCCTAACGCCTAAACTAATGAGATTTAAGGCAACGTTACCGGCCCCACCCAGAGAAAGACGCTGCTTTTTCACTAACTTAACCTTTTTTCTCGTTTCAACTGAAAGTTCGCTTATCTCCGGATCAATATTCCAATAAGCGTCAAGGCAAAAGTCACCCATCACAGCAATGTTTACCTCTTTCATTTTATCCAGGATTTGTTTGATACTGGCCCTCTCCATAGATTTCTTCCTCTTTTTCTTGGTACTGTCAAATTTTAACGCCAAGATTTAGAATAATTAGAGTCATACCATTGGTTTATATTTTGTTTCTGGTATTTTCCGGAAAAAAATAGGCCTCAATCATCCTGCATAGTAAATGGTAAATTGGAAGCTGATTTTCCTGGATGTCAGCCGTGCTCTTCCCCGGCACCCTTAAGGACAAATCAGCTATTTTTGCCATTTCTCCTCCATCGGGCCCGCTGAAGCTGATGGTGAGGATATTATGGGCTTTAGCAACGCTCATGGCCGCTATTACATTTTTGGCATTGCCACTTGTGCTTATGCCTAAAAAAATTCCATCTTTAATCCGACACAAAAATGAATTTAACTCCTGAGCATAAGCATAAACTGGATCGCGGTCATTTTCATATGCACTTCGTAAGGAGTGAGATTCGCCAAGCACTACAACTGGAAAGCCAAGTTCCAAATTTTTTATAAGCTCCCTTCCGTAAGAAAGAGCAGAAAGGTTCTTTATTATTTTCTTATCAGTCAAAGGTCTTTTTCGCTCGAAAGATTTGGCTAATTCCCCCTTGATATGTATCGCATCGCTAAAGCTCCCTCCATTACCGCAGATAAAGAGAATAGTCCCACGTTTAAGAAGGACAATAAGCTGATTAAAAACGGCAAGAATCTGCGGAACACATTTTTTTAAACGGGGAAAGTTGAGAGAAAAGCGCTCCATCAGCTTTTTTATATCCGGATGTTCCTTATTTATCTTACTTAAAAATCCTTCAGAGTTTTCATCCATTGTAAATTTCCTCTTAAACATTAGTCCTTTAGGTAGAAGAGACTTTAGCTTTCCATCTGGCCTTCCTCAAGATATTGGATAATATTTTGATAGAGAACCGGTAGAGTTAGCTTCTGATTTCCCTGTATATAAAATCCTTTCCCACCAAACGATTCAGGAATTCTGGTTACCACACTCTTTTGATCCCGAAAATAGTAATGATAAGCTCCTTCATTGCTCATATTTTCCCATCCAAATGGCCTCAAGTCAAAGTCAGCAGTAATGATACCCTTCGGAGGACAACCTGTATTTACTGCCATTGATACTGCTTTTAACAACACCTCCGGACCAATTACGGCCGAACCAACGTTTAAAACAATACCACCTTTATTTAGTTTAGTTACCTCATTAACAAAAATTAAAAAATCCCTTCCACTTGTCCCACCCCTTGCCTCACCGTCAAAACTTGGATGTTCATCTAATACATCAGTGCCTATGGCAGCGTGGATGGTAACCGGAATGTTGTGCTGATAGGCTACTGCCAAAATACTTTTATGGGGATATTTAAAATTTTTGGGTGAGTCTTTTCTTAAAACTAATTTTAAAGCCATTTTTCTAAAATGAGCATCACACATAACTCTTCCCAACGATTCACCATAGCCAAGTTTCATGGTATTTCCCAACCGCAGAGTTTCATTAATATAGACAAGCTCATAGGTCATGCCGAATTTTCCTTTGGGAAGTGCATTTGGGACATCCTCACTGGTTTTTCCGATCAAACTTAATTCAAAGTCATGAATTGCACCTGCTCCACTAGAGGCTATCAAAGTTACCATATCTCGTTTTATTAAATCCAGTAATATAAGACTCAAGCCATTTTTGATAAGGTGGGCCCCGGTAAAAAATATCACCGGCTTTTTAGCCTTTCTTGCCTTTACTATTTGAAGAGCAATTTCTTTTATTTTTCCTCTAATTAAGGATGGTATTTCATATTGAACCTGACGAATTACATCCAGGTTCACAAAAGACTCAATTTTTACCTTGTTTCGCC
>JAUWJM010000093.1 GCA_030607715.1 Candidatus Aerophobota bacterium | reverse complement strand
TAACTTTTTTTCCTGGGCAACCAGAAATTTAATTGTTCCGTCCATTTCTTGGCACCCTCTATACTAATTAAGAAAGTACCAAGTTCCCATGACAATCTTGACTTATCCAGTTTCACCACTTCACTACTCATATCAGATAGATCGGCTTGAAAAACGAGATCTTTTCTAAAAAGTCCTTGAGTAAAGGCTTTTCGAACGGAATCCAGAGGAACATCAAAGAGAATAACTTCTTCTCCAGCTGTCTTTGTCTCCATTACTACTCTGCGGGTAGTAATATAAAGTGTTCCCTCTCGCTGAGAAAATCCTTTAGTTTCTTCCTCTCCCATTTTTAAGGTCTTAATTTGAGCCTTACCCGATCTTACTGTCTCTTCTCCTGATTTTAACTTCATTACCTATTCCTCCTTTTTTTAGTTTTAAAACCTGATATTTATTAATAAATATATTATAAAAAAGTTTTTGTCAAGAATATCTCGGGCTTTCAGGGGAAAAATGGACTAAAATGGGGGAGAGAAAATTTGCAGAAAAATTTAGGCCTGACTTCTAAAGAGAAAAGGCAACCGACTTATAATTATCATTGCCTTTCCTGCCGGTGATGTTTTATAACCTCACCTTTTACAGTATAAACAACATCTTCGGCAATGTTAGTCGCTAAATCTGCTACTCGTTCTAAATTCCTTGCTATGGAAACTAATTGCATAGAACGCTCTATGGTCGAAGGATCACTTATCATATAAGTTATAAGTTCTCTAATAATTTGGTCTCGAAGAGAGTCAATTTCTTCATCCTCTTTACAGACCGAAATCGCCAAATTTGCATCCCCTCTCGCAAAGGAATCAATGCTTTCCTTTAACATCTTCCTCGTACTTTTACTCATTCTCGGAAGGTCAATTAAGGGCTTAACAAAAGGTCTGGGGATGAGATAGAGAGACCTTTCGGCAATATTAACCGCATGATCCCCTATTCTTTCCAGGTCATTATTTATTTTAATTATAGCTACTATAACCCGAAGAAAAGAGGCCTCTGGCTGATATAAAGCTATGAGTTTTATACCAAAATCCTCTATTTCTATCTCTAAATCATTAGCTTTTGGCTCATCTTTGTCAATAACTTCTCTGGCAAGCTCTTCATCTTTATTGACTAGCGAGTTTACACCTTTCTCAAGCATTGATTCTACTAAAGAAGCCATAGTAAAAAGCTTTTCCTTGAGTTCGGTAATTCTTTCTTCTAACATCTTATCCTCCTTATCCAAATTTACCGGTTAAATAGTTCTCTGTTCGTTTATCCTGAGGAGCGGTGAATATTTTTTCTGTTCTTTCAAATTCTACGAGTTCTCCTAACATTAAAAATGCTGTGTAGTCAGATATTCTTGCTGCTTGTTGTAAGTTATGAGTAACTATGACAATAGTATAATTTTCCTTAAGCTTCCCAAGGAGTTCTTCAAGTTTTGCTGTAGAAATGGGATCCAGAGCAGAAGCGGGTTCATCAAATAAGATAATCTCGGGCTCTACTGCTAAGGCTCTGGCTATACAGAGTCTTTGCTGCTGACCCCCGGATAAATCAAATGCCGATGAAGAAAACCTATCTTTCACCTCATCCCAGAGATTAGCATCTCGTAAAGCTTTCTCAACTTTTTCAGAGAGTATTCCCTTATCTTTTACTCCATGAATCTTAAGCCCATAGGCTACATTTTCAAATATTGATTTGGGGAAGGGATTTGGCTTTTGAAATACCATACCTACTCTTTTGCGTAAATTAAAAATATCTAAACTATCACTATAAATATCTTTCTCATCTATAAGAACACTTCCTGAAATTTTAGTTCCTTCAATTAAATCGTTCATGCGATTAAGACAACGAAGAAAAGTTGACTTTCCACATCCAGATGGTCCCATAATAGCGGTTATCAGTTTCTCCGGAATAGAGATATTTATATCCTTTAGTGTATAGTTTTCTGCGAACCAGAGATTTAAATTTCTTATAATTATCTTGTTTACCATTTTCTTTTCTTTCTTACCCTGGACCTTATAACTATAGCTACAAAGTTTATGAGAAAAACTAAAAGAAGAAGCACCAGGGCAGTTCCGTAAGCAATGGGAACTTGAAGTTCCGGTTTTGTCCCTTCAGTTATCAAGGCATATATATGATAGGGAAGTGCCATAACCTCATCAAATATAGAGTCTGGGAGGTGACGGGTATAAAAAGTGGCGGCAGTAAAGAGAATAGGAGCTGTTTCACCGGCAGCTCGACCTAAACTTAGGATAGCACCAGTTAAAATACCGGGTAGAGCCGTAGGTAAAACTACTTTTTTCATTGTTTGCCACTTTGTTGCCCCCAGGGCAAAAGAAGCTTCCTTAAAAGAAAGAGGCACCGAGCTAATAGCTTCCTCAGACGCTCTTATTATTACAGGTAGAATTAATATTCCCAGAGTCAGTGAGCCTGAAAGAACAGAGACGCCGAACCCAAAAAACTTGACAAATATAGTCAGTCCAAAAAGCCCGAAGACTACGGACGGCACCCCAGCTAAATTATTTATACCAATTCTTATTACTCTTACCCATCTTTTTGCTCGGGCATATTCCTTTAAATATATAGCTGCCAAAATACCCAGGGGTAGAGCAAATACAATAGCTCCTGTAGACAAAAGAAAGGTCCCTACTATAGCCGGGAATATCCCCCCCTTGGTCATTCCCCTTATAGGAGACTCTAAAAGAAAGGATAAACTCATTACCTTGAATCCCTTTAAAAAGATAAAGACAATGAGGGAAAGTAATGAGATAAAGACAAGCAAGACACATAATCTTAAAAAGGTAAATCCAAGTGATTGCTTAAGCCTTCTCATTTCTTCTTTATGTTCTTTGTGGTTTATCATTTTCTTCTTGAAGATAGCCGATCAGCTAAAAGATTAAGGATTAAAGTTAGGAAAAATAAAACTAAGGCAATAGCAAAAAGAGCATAATAATGGGCACTACCCATCGGTGCTTCCCCCATTTCAGCGGCAATTGTTGCCGTCATTGGACGAACAGGCTGAAAAATAGATTTAGGTATCATAGTTGCTCCCCCGGCTACCATTAAAACGGTCATTGTCTCTCCTGCTGCCCTTCCCATTCCCAGGATAATTGCTGTAATAATACCAGAGGAAGCAGCTGGAACAACTATCCTTGTAATTGTCTCCCACTTTGTTGCTCCCAGAGCAAATGAAGCCTCCTTAATATCACTGGAAATAGCTGAAATAGCATCCTCGGCAAGGCTGGTAATAGTAGGAACTATCATAATACCTAAAATTACCGAGGCGGTGAAACAGGTTAAACCGGTAGGCAAATTAAATACTTTCCGAACTAAAGGAGCGAGAAAAACCATTCCAAATAAACCATAAACTACAGAGGGTATCCCCGCCAAAAGTTCTATTATCGGCTTTAAAATTTCCTTCATCCTCGGTGAGGCTAGTTCAGATATATATATAGCAGATCCAAGACTCAGAGGAATAGCGATAATTAGAGCAAAGACAGTAACCCATATAGAGCTTAAGATAAGAGGTAATATCCCAAACTCTGGAGGCTCAGAAGTAGGATACCAGGATGTACCGAAAATAAATTCAAAAAATCCTACGGTTTTAAAAACTGGTAATCCTTCTATAAATAAGGTAAGAGTTATACCAAGAAGAAATAGACAAGATAGAGAAGCAAAGAAAGGAAGCAATCTCTCAATAAAATTCTTCTTCATATTTATATTATAAACCTCAATTGTTAAGGGAATATAAAGAAATTGTTAAGAATGTGTTAATTTTGGAAGTAAAGAGAGAGAGAAGGTGAGAGAGGCAAAGCCTCTCTCACCAATTTAGTTTACCTTAGAGGAACAAAACCTATATCATTGACGATTCTCTGGCCAGCAAGGGAAAGCACAAAATCTATAAACTTCTTCGCCAACCCCTTTGGCTCTCCATTGGTGTACATAAAGAGGGGACGGGAAAGTTTATATTCTCCGCTAACTACCGTTTTCTGCGAGGGTTCTACTCCGTTGATCTCCAATGCTTTTACTTTCGGGGATAAATAACCCAGACCAATATATCCTATTGCTCCTGGGGTATTAGCTACCGTGGTGGCAACTGCATTGTTTGAAGCAAGCATAAGAGCATCATTTCTTACCTTCTCTCCCTTAAGAGCGAGCTTTTTAAAGGTCTCAAATGTTCCTGATGCGGTATCCCGAGAGATAACTACTATAGATTTTGCCTCTCCACCTACCTTCTTCCATTTACTTATCTGACCTGTGTAAATCGCTTTGAGGTCCTCTATACTTAGCTTCCCTACCGAATTAGATGGGTTAACAATTACAGCAATCCCATCCTTAGCTATTACTGTAGCCACTGGGTCAATTCCTTTTTCCTTTGCTTTTTCAATTTCTTTGGGCTTCATTGGTCTTGAAGCAATAGCAATATTTATAGTTCCATCAAGGAGAGCCGCAATACCTACTCCTGAACCTCCGCCTCTAACAGTAATATCCGCCTCTGGCAAAAGACCCACATCGGCAAGGTCCATATACTCCTCAGCTGCCAGTTGAGCTATGGGAAGAACAGTGGTTGAGCCCTGTATAGAGATTCTATCTGTACTTCTTGCCCCTGCTAATCCGCAGATACAAAACTGCGCAGCCATTACCAGTGCCGCTGTGAGGACTATAAGTCCCCGCAATCTTCTTACCTTCATTCTTTCCTCCTTTTTGGATAGAGAGAATTTTTATTTTCTCTCATTCCTATTGTTTTACAACCATCTTACAGTATCATTGTTAACTCTGTATAAGGAAAATATTAATCTTTTGTTAAGCGCATAACTTTTGGGGGCAAAGTATCTATTAGAGCATACCATTGTAAATTATTTTTTCTTTAAAAGTCTTAGAAGAAATTTGTTTAATGAGAATTTTCCTTCCCTCCTCAATTTTTATTACATTAAACGATGCTTCTACCCTTGCTTTAGTCCTCCTCGTCGTTGCCGTTCCCGCATTTACCATCAAGATTCCATTTAGCTTCCAGAGCCAGGGAACATGCTTATGACCACAGAGAACAAGATTAACCTTTAACTCACTGATAAGTTTTAGAAAATCTCCAGCATCCATTGGTATATTTCTCTCCCTTCCTGTTTCAGGAACAGGAACTAAATGATGATGGAGAATTACTACTTTCAGAGGAAATCCTTCCAATTCTTTTCTCACGAAATCGTAAATCGATCTTCCTATATGCCCATCATCTAAATCTGGCTGACTTGAATCTACTCCCACTATTTTAAGATTTCCAATTTGCATCACCGGATATCTTGTCTTAAAAAGCTCCTCAAATAAAAGATAGCCGGCATTTCTGGCATCATGATTCCCGGGAACAATAAGTTTTCTCTCACTTTCTAATGAATCTATAAACTCTTTTGCCTCTTCATAATCCTCAAGATAGCCAGAATTAGTTATATCTCCTGTAATTACAATGAGCTCAGGTTTTATTTCCTTTATCTTTTTCAAGACATTATCACCTAATTCTTTCACATATTCTGGCATCCCGAAGTGAAGATCCGATAGATGTGCAATTATCATAGAAATCTCCTTTTAAAATTTTTGTATTGTTAACTATTGTACTATTGTAAACTTTAATTATTAGCTTTGTATAAGGAAAATGTTAATTTCTCGTTAAGCAGTCATTTTTGCTTAAATATTTATTGATTAATTGAACAAGAATCTCTGCATTGGGCTTTAAACAAGATTTATATTTTCTATAAAGCAATCTATCTATGATAAGAAGAAAAATAAACAGTAAGATAAGAAATATTATCTTCATTTGTTATGATTATAAATAAGGGATGTTAAGGAAATATAAAGAGTGGGTTAATTTATGATTAAAAAAGGGAAGGCTAAACAGGGAGAGCTATTTTTCCCCAGTTTCAGGGAAACTCTTGCTAATCATTGCTCCCTCAATTTGGCCGAGTAGAACAATTATTCAAAGCGGATATACACTGGTTGTGAGGGAAAAGTCCTGAGATGTCCTTGACGGAGGTTAAGAATAATATAGAATAGTTTATGATCATCTACAGATAATGAGAAAAAGCTCACAGGAGATAAAAGTGATTGCTTCATATACAAAAGAATCTCGATATGACTCTTATATCAAAGCATGGAAGAAACGTATTGTTGAAAAGCAAAAAGAGCGTGCACATTTAAGAGAGAGAGCTTATCAGGATGCTCATGCTTTAGCTAACATTCTCTATACTAAATATTCAGCCACAAATGTTTATTTATTTGGCTCTTTATTGGAGAAGGAACGATTTAATGAAAACTCAGATATTGACCTTGCTGTAGAGGGATTACAGGGGAGTATCTTTTTTGAAGCTGTGGGAGAGCTTCTCTTGCGAACCAAATTCCCCCTTAACCTTATACCTTTAAAAAATTGCCCCGAATCTTTGCGGAAAAAAATTATTACCACTGGAGAACGCCTATGAAACTTCCTGCAAGCGAAAAACAAGCAATCAGACGCTTACAGAGTGAAATTAATCAAGAAATAATGTTTTTAGATGCTCTTCTTCTGGAACTAAAGACTCTAAAGCCTCGTTTATCCCCAAAGAAGGTTTCTAACTTAGACCTTCGAGCAGCAGGTTCCATCCTCCATGATTTTTATAATGGTGTTGAAAATATTTTCCGAC
>JAUWJM010000037.1 GCA_030607715.1 Candidatus Aerophobota bacterium | reverse complement strand
ATAATCCAGAACAAATGGAAGAGGTAAAAAAATATAAAATCGAGCTTATCGATATGGTAGTGGTGAATCTTTATCCTTTTCCTGAAGTTATAAAAAAAGAAGGAGTAACTTTTGAAGAAGCCCTAAAAAACATCGATATTGGTGGGCCTACAATGCTACGTTCAGCAGCAAAGAATTTTTATAGTGTAGCCACTGTGAGCAGTCCCGAGCAATACAATTTTGTTCTTCAGGAGCTAAAAGAAAATAATGGTTCCCTGAGTAAAAAAACCTGTTTTAACTTAGCCAGGGAAGTTTTTGAAAAAACAAGTGCTTACGATAGCACAATTTCTCATTTTTTGGAAAAAAGAGATAATATAATGTTTTCTTCAATTCTCAATTTGAGCTTTAAAAAAAGACAAGAACTTCGTTATGGAGAAAATCCTCACCAAAAGGCAGCCCTTTATTGCAATTGGACAACTAATAAGGGGGATCTATCTTCAGCTCGAAAAATTTGGGGAAAGGATATCTCTTTTAATAATTGGTTAGACTTTGATGCTGCATTATCTATAGCAAAGGAATTTGATGAACCAGCTTCTGTGGTTATAAAACATAATAATCCTTGTGGGGCTGGTTGTGGGGAAAACCTATTGCAAGCTTATAGAAAGGCTTATAGAGGAGATCCTCTATCAGGATTTGGAAGTATTCTAAGTCTTAATCGAAAAGTGGATGTAATTACAGCCAAGGAAATTACTCTTCCTCAAAGATTCATTGAGGGGATAATTGCTCCCGAATATGAAGAAAAAGCTCTAAAAATTATAAAAGAAACCCAAAGCTGGGGTAAAAGAGTGATTATTTTAAAAGTTGATTTTTTTAAATCCAAAGAGAATGATTTAGATATTAAAGGAATAAGTGGAGGAATTCTTGTCCAGAAAAAAGATAAAAAGGATTATTCTGCGCAAGAATTAAAAATAGTTACCAACAGAGCCCCAACGTCTAAAGAGGAAAAAGATTTGTCTTTTGCCTGGAAAGTTTGTAAACATGTAAAGTCCAATGCTATTCTCTTAGCTAAAAATAAAGAAGTAGTAGGTGTGGGAGCAGGCCAGATGAGTAGAGTTGATTCAACTTTCATAGCTATTCAAAAAGCAAGAGAAAAAGCTAAAGGTTCAGTTTTAGCTTCCGACGCTTTTTTCCCCTTCCCTGATGCTATAGAGAGGGCAGCTATATCTGGAATAACTGCTATTATCCAACCAGGAGGTTCTATTCGAGATGAGAAGGTAATAGCTGAAGCCAACAAGTATAACATAGCAATGGTTTTTACTGGAATGAGACATTTCAGGCATTAAATTTATGTTTTCCTATTCTCAAGCTATAAATTATTTAGATTCACTTATAAATTACGAAAAGATACCAGACTTTGCTGTTCATAAAAGGTTTTTAAACCTCCAGCGAATGAGAGATCTTCTTGATTTACTGGGAGACCCTCATAGATCTTTGAAATTTATCCATATCACTGGAACCAAAGGAAAAGGCTCGACTGCAGCTATGATTACCTCTATTTTAACCTCAGGAAAATTGAAGGTAGGACTATATACCTCTCCTCATCTCATTAGCCCCCGGGAAAGAATAAGAATAGGCAAAGAGATGATAGATGAGGAAAAGTTTGCTCAGCTTATATTTCAAATAAAAATAGCTGCCGAGAAAATTAAAGCCTCTCTTTCCCCTACTTTTTTTGAAGTTTATACCTGTTTAGCTTTTCTCTATTTTTCTCTGGAAAAAGTAGATATAGCGGTAATAGAAGTGGGGATGGGAGGTAGATGGGATGCCACCAATGTAATTAATCCTCTAATAGGAATAATTACTCAGATTAGTTTAGACCATATTAAAGAGCTGGGAGACAATTTATTAGATATTACTAAAGAAAAAGCAGGAATAATTAAAAGAAAAATCAAAATTGTTAGTTCTCCTCAAAATCCTTCAGTTCTTTCTCTTCTTGAAAAGATATGTCGAGAAAGAAAAGCTCGGCTTTATAGAATAGGTAAAGAGGTGACTTTTGAATCATTAAGCTCTAAAAAAGAAGGTCAAACATTTAAAGTGAATGGAATAAAAGGGTCTTACCCTGATCTTTTTATTCCCTTAATAGGCAAACATCAAATTATTAATGCCTGTACTGCTATAGCAGTAGTAGAACTTATAGAGAAAGAAGATATTTTTATACACAGGGAGTCCATTAAGCAAGGGCTGAAGAAAGTTTACTGGCCAGCAAGAGTTGAAATTTTAGCTCAAAAACCTACTTTCATTGTAGATTGTGCTCACAACAGAGCCTCTGCAGAAGCTTTAGCTCAGTGTTTAAGAGAGCTTTTTCCCAAAAAAAGAATTATTTTAATCCTGTCTATACTTAAAAACAAGGATGTTGAGGGGATAGGAAAAGTTCTGTGCCCTCTGGGAGAAACCATTATTGTTACTAAAGTAAATAGTCCTCGGGCTTTAGCTACTAATAAGCTATCAGCTAAAATTAAAAAATACTGTTGTTCAAATCCATTGATAGAAAAAGATATTTCTTCAGCTATTGCAAAGGCAAGAAGCTTAGCTAAAAAAGAAGACATAATTTGTGTTACCGGCTCGGTATACTTAGCCGGGGAAACGTTGAATTATCTTAACCAAAGGAGAAAATAATGGCTAAAGGAATTGCTGCTTCTCCTGGAATTGCCATAGGAAGAGTGTACATCTTAGAGAAAGAAGATTTTTGTATTTTAGAATATAAAATCAATAAAGAAGAAGTTGAAAGAGAGATAAAAAGATTCAGGGAAGCAGTGAAGGAATCTAAAAAGCAGCTAAAAGAAATAAAAGAAAGGGTAAGTCAAAAAATTAATAAGAGAGAAGCTTATATTTTTAAAGCTTATCTTTATCTTTTAGAGGACCCTCTTCTTATTGATGAAACTATAAGAAAGATTAAAAGAAAAAGACTAAATGCAGAGGCAGCTTTAAGAGAAACTTATAAAAGTTTTCCCAGTAAATTTAATATTGCTCAAACAGGACTTATTAAGGAAAGATTTAGAGATGTGGAAGATATAGGAGAAAGAATTTTGCGGAATTTGCTAAGAAAACCTACTTTAACTCTTTCCCATCTGAATGAAAATATAATTGTAGTAGCCTATGATCTTGCTCCTTCTGATACTGTCTCTATACAAAGAGATAAGATTTTAGGTTTTGCTACCGATATAGGAGGAAGAACTTCTCATACTGCTATAATGGCTCGAGCTCTGGAAATACCTGCAGTAGTAGGATTAAGAGATATAACTAAAAGAGTAAAACCGGGCTCTTTAATAATTTTAGATGGTAATAAAGGAAGAGTAATTGTTAATCCTACTCATCAGCAAATAGAAAAATATAAAAAAGAATATCAAGAATTTATTGAGTATAGAAAAAAACTGGAATCCTTAAAATCTCTTCCCCCTCAGACTCGGGATGGTCGAGAGGTAGAATTAGCTGCTAATATTGCCGGTGCAGAAGAGATAGATTTAGCAGTGAGAAATGGAGCCGAGGGCGTAGGTCTTTACCGAACAGAGTATCTTTATATGAATCGCCAAACCTTGCCCAGTGAGGAAGAACAATTAAAAGCCTACAGAAAAGTGGTAGAAAAGATTGCTCCCTATTCAGTTATTATTCGCACTTTAGATTTAGGAGGAGATAAATTTCTGTCCCATTTTCCTGTTCCTCGAGAAATAAATCCCTTTATGGGCTGGAGAGCAATAAGACTATCTTTGGAGAGAGTGGATATTTTTAAAGCTCAACTGCGGGCAATTTTAAGAGCTGCTCAGCATAACAAGGTAAAGATTATGTATCCTATGATTTCTGGATTGGAGGAAGTTAGAAGGGCTAATGTGATTCTCTCTCAGGTAAAAAAAGAACTGGATGAGGAAAAAGTCCCCTTTTCAAGAAATATAGAAACCGGGATAATGGTTGAGATCCCTTCAGCAGCCGTAATAGCTGATGTATTAGCAAAAGAGGTGGACTTTTTTAGTCTGGGAACAAATGATTTAATTCAGTACACTTTAGCTGTGGACCGAGTAAATGAAAAGGTAGCTTATCTTTATCAACCTCTTCATCCTACTATATTGAGATTAATAGACAGTGTTGTTAAATCTGCCCATAGAGAAAACATATGGGTAGGAGCCTGTGGAGAAATGGCTAGCGATCCTCTTTGCATGGCATTCTTTTGGGATTAGAAATTGATGAGTTCAGTGTAGCCCCAACCTCTCTCTTAGAGATAAAAAAAGTGATAAGAGGTCTAAATTGGGCCGAAACTCGAGAAATAGCTTCTCATCTACTCAAGTTAAGCACCTCTCGAGAGGCAAAAAGATATGCTGGACAAAAATTAGCAAAAAAAATTAAAAAAATACTAAGCGAGGATTAAAATTGCTAAATAACTTAAAAGAGATAACCAAAGTGGATAAAGAGAATATGAGAGATATTCTCATAAATTTTTCTTTTCAATGCAAAGAAGCAGTAAAGATTGGGGAAGAGATAAACCTTCCTTCTGAATACTTTTCAGGAATAGAAAAAGTTATCATTTGCGGTATGGGAGGCTCAGGAATAGGAGGGGATATCCTAAAGACCCTTTCCTTATCTTCACTGAAGATTCCTCTGTTTGTTATTAGAAACTATAACCTACCAAAATTTGTAGATAAAAAAACCCTTGTCTTTGCAATTAGTTACTCAGGAAACACAGAGGAAACTCTTTTTCTTTATGAAGAAGCTAAAAAAATAGGCTGTTGTATTATTACAATTAGCAGTGGAGGAAAACTTAAGGATTTATCCCGGCAAGATAATATTCCCTCAGTAACTATACCACCTAAGATGCCTACCCGAACTGCTATAGGATATCTATTTTTGCCTATGTTAAAAATAATGGAAAAACTCACCTCTATTGAGATTTTGGATTATGATGAGTTCCATCAGAACTTAACTCAAATCAAAGATAAGTGTTTGCCCTCCATCCCTATCCAGGAAAATTTAGCCAAATCCATTGCTTATAAATTAAGGGGTAAAATTCCTATAATTTACGGAGTAGATGGGAAAACTGATGTAGTGGCTCATCGACTGAAAACTCAGTTTAATGAAAATTCTAAAATACTTGCCTTCTGGGATGTCTTTCCTGAATTAAATCACAATGAAGTGGTGGGTTGGATAGGAGAAGATAAAATTAACACAAGAATATTTTATCCCATTTTTATTCGGGATGAAGATGAGACACCAAGAATCAGCAAGAGAATTCAGGTCACTCAAAACTTAATTAAAAGTCAAGGAGTGAAGTGGACAGAAATATGGGCAGAAGGAAAATCTCTTTTAACTAAGATCTTTTCTTCCCTGTATATTGGAGATTGGATAAGTTTTTATTTAGCTATCCTTCGAGGAATAGATCCTACTCCTGTAAAAGCTATTGAACTGTTAAAAAAAGAGCTTGGTCGCTAACAGTAAAGTGAAAAAACAGCAAATTTTTATTTTTCATATTTTACCTTTCTGTGCCCATATTGCTTATGGAACACTTTTTGTCTGTGTGCCTCTTTTAGCTATTAGGATGGGGGCTAATCCCCTGGAATTAGGAGGACTGGGGTTTACATCAACTCTTTTTTACATTTCTCTTTGTGTTTTTTTTGGAAAATTATTTGACCAGTATAAAAACAAGCACCTTTTGTGGATAAGTTGTCTGATCTTGACTTCTTTACCCTTTGCTCTTTCTCTTTCTTATCGGATATATCAACTCTTTTTATTTATGGGGATTATGGGCCTGGCCTCATCTATGCTCTGGCCTTCTGTAGAAGTCTTAATGGCTATGGAAGGGGGAGGACCATTAATAAAGAGAATATCTCGATTTAATGTTTCCTGGTGTTCAGGATTGGTTATTGGTTCTTTAATAGGTGGTCGTCTTTTCCAAATTAATCCTCAATTACCTTTTTATTTTTCAGGTTTAGCTTTTCTAATATCAACCTTCTTTATATTTATCTCAATAAAAAAAATAGCTTATTTTTCCCCATCAGATACCTCTTCTAAAACTGATTTTTTGATACCCTCAGAAAAATCTACTTCTTCCTATCTTTATATCGCCTGGCTAAATAGTTTTACTCTCTGCTTTTCCATGGGCACTATTCGTTCCCTGTTTCCAAAACTTTCCGTAAATTTAGGCTTTTCATCCTCTACTTTAGGGATTCTATTTGCCTGTATTTTTCTAACTCAAACTATTACCTTTTATGCTCTGGGGAAACTATCTTTCTGCTCCTATCGAAAATCAATTTTAATTTTTACCCAAATAATAGCTATGGGTGCTCTCATTATTATCTTCTTAAGTAGCAGGACATCAATTTTTATGGGTGCTTTTACACTTTTAGGGATGGCTGGAGGGATAACTACTTCGGCAAGTTTATTTTATGCCTTAAATACATCTCGAAATAAAGGAACAAGAGCTGGCATTCATGAGTTAATCTTAGGATCAGGGGGGCTCTTTGGTCCCCTTACAGGGGGCATTTTAGCTACTAAATACACTCTCAGGACACCTTATCTGTTAGCAATTATAGTTATTGGGGCAAGCATAGCTATCCAAATTTTTTTGAGTTTAAAGGGAAATTATGAAGAAAAGCAGGAAAACAAGAAAAAGGGAAAAAAGAGGGAAAGAGCATCTATCTTATTTAAGGGATAAAACTTTTTGGCTCTTTTGTGAAGCAAAAGAAGCTATGCAAAGAGGGAAAAAGAACTTAGCTATAGAAATGCTAAACAGAGCAATTAAAATTAATCCAGAATTTCTTATTGGACATTTGCTTCTTAGCGCTGTCTACCTGGAGATAAGAGAGTATAACCTTGCTCTAATATCTTTATTAAAAGCTAAACAGATAAATCCACTCTCTGTGGAGGTTTACTTCTATTTAGGTAATGTTTACATTAATCTTGATATGTTAGAGCAAGCTCTTCAATCTTACAATTACTTACTTTCGCTTCTTAAAGGAAAAAAACTAAGCCAGAAGGATAGAGAAATTAAAGAGGAGACAAAAGAAAGAATTTTATACTGAAATCTATGCTGAAGGGAAAAGAGGATTCATCCAGTATCACCCAGAATTTTCTTAAGAAAATCACTGTTGAAGATAAGCAAATTCAAGAACCAGATCTAATTAGGTTTCAAACTTTATCACAAACTTCCCTTCAAGAGATATTTACCGCTCTTAAAATTCTCAAGAAATTTAGGTTTGAAGAAAATGATTCTCTACTTGAATCTTTAGAAAAGGAAAAATATGAACCTTTTACACTTTACCAGCTAAGGGTTCAGGCTAATGAGCTATCCCTTTTAAAAGGATTTGATCGCTTGCTTTGCTTAAAAGAAATAAAAGGGGTAAAAAAATTCTGGTATCAAATAGAAACAGCAAAGAAATCACTTAAGTATTTTCGAGGAAGAGTTCTTCTCTGCGATGAAGTAGGTTTGGGAAAAACCATAGAGGCAGGGATGATTCTCAAGGAATATCTCATTAGAGGCCTGGTGAGAAAAGTGCTGATACTGGTCCCTCCCTCCCTACTTATTCAGTGGGAGGATGAAATGTCCTCAAAATTTAACATTAAATTCATCACCACCGATGATCCTTCTTGCTTAGAAGAGGGAGAGCTCTTCTGGAAGAAAAATGATTTAATCATTGCCTCTATCAACATTGCCAAATCCAGAAAAAACTCTCGTATCATAACAGAAATTGATTATGATATGGTAATTGTAGACGAGGCACATCATTTAAAAAACAGAAATACTCTAAATTGGAAGTTTGTTAACTCTCTTAAGAAAAAATTTATCCTTCTTCTTACAGCAACTCCTGTTCACAACGATTTGATGGAGTTATACAATCTTATCACCCTTTTAAAGCCAGGCCAGCTTAAAACACCTTCCTCTTTTAGAAAAATCTTTGTAGTAAGAGGTGATCCCCAAATTCCTAAAAACAGAGAAAAGCTAAGAGAACTTCTCAGTGAAGTAATGATTAGAAACACAAGAAGTATTGCCAATATCAATCTTCCTAAAAGATATGCTATCACCATTAAGGTGCTCATGGAAAAGGAAGAGAAAAGATTTTATGAAAACTTAAGCAGTTTTGTAAGAGAGGCTTATCTATCAAACACAATAGATAAATTCACCTCTACTCTCCTTCAGATGGAGGCAGGATCAAGTCCTTTTGCTGCAAGATATACCCTATCAAACTTAATAAAGAGAAAGAAGCTTTCCTTAAATATCTTAGATAAAATCAAACAACTCCCTGGTTTATCAAGCCTTTCCAACTCTGCGAAAGCTGAAAAATTAATGGAGATAGTATCAAAAAATGAGGAAAAGATTATAGTGTTTACCAATTATCTTGAGACTCAAAGGTTTTTAGCAAAAAAACTTACTCAGAGAGGGATAGAATATTCTTTAGTTAATGGCACCCTGTCATCTATAGAAAAAGAGAAAAGTATAAGCTTGTTTCAAGATAAGGCTAAGATTCTTCTCTCCACTCAAATAGGGGGAGAGGGGAAAAATCTTACATTTTGTAACACTATGATTAACTACGATCTTTCCTGGAATCCTATGAGGATAGAACAAAGAATTGGTAGAATCCATAGAATAGGTCAAAAAAGAGATGTCTTTATTTTTAACTTTTCTACTTCGGGAACAGTAGAGGACTACATCATAAATATTTTAGATAAAAAGATCAATATGTTTGAATTGGTCCTGGGCGAAATGGATATGATCCTGGGGAATTTAGACGAGAGTCATGATTTTTCAGATATTGTAATGGATATATGGATGAGTGAGGATAGAGAAAAAGGATTTAAAGAGCTGGGAGAGAAACTGCTTCAGGCCAAAAAAAGATACCTGAAAGTGAAAAAGTACGAGCAAGAGATACTTCAGCACGACTATGAATTATAAAATCCTGCAAAATTTTGTCCAGGGTATTATTGAAGTTAAGGGTGGAATAGCTGAGGAAAAGGAGGAAGGGGTTTTAGATATTCTTTTGCCAGAGAATCTTCAGAAAAAATTATCCTGCCGGGAATATCAGCAAATTTCTTTCTTACCTAACCACAGTCAGGCTGAATTTGTAACCTATGGTTCCCCATTTTTAGATAAGATGCTTTCCCTCACCCAGGACTTTGGTCAGATAACCAGAGTCTTTATAAAAGATGTTTACCCGAAAAAAAGAGGTTTGGTTAAATTAATTGAAGAGACTTTTGAGTTTCCCAATTCCAAGAGGTTAGGTTACCTTATGGATAATCAGGTAATATGTTCATATCTGCTGATTAATTTTAAAGCTAACATTATATCTGATGAGAGAGAAGAGGAAATCATAACTGTCGTTGTAGATGAGCAAACTTTAAGAGAAGCTCAAGAGATAGTCAATTTAGCTTCTTTTCCACACCTTTGCGTTGAAAAAGAGCCAGGACTAAGCATAAACAGACAACCCTTAAAAAAAGTGTATCACCAGGCAAAAAAGATAGCAGTGAAGCTTTTAAATAAAAGACTAAAGGATCTGGAAGCCAGAAATTTAAGGAGATTAAAAAGAGATATTGAAAGGCTCTGGCAGTATTATCTGGATTTAAAAAGAGAATTGCAAAAAAGAATGACAAGGCAGCTTCTCCCTGAAGATAAAGAGAAGATTTTTTCCAGGCTGAAATTGATAAATATGGAATTTGATAGAAAAAGGTACGATTTGGTTGACAAATATACCTTGAATATAAAATTAGAACCAACGAATGCCTGTAGAATTTACCTTCCCAAAACGTTAACTGAATATCAAGTCCAGAGAAAAGATTTTAAAAAGACAATAAACTTCTTCTGGAATCCTTTAATTAAGGATATTGAGCCATTAATATGTGAGGCTTGTCTGGAGAAAACTCACAGTGTTTATCTATGTAACAATCTCCATTTGGTTTGTCCTCACTGTTATTTTCATTGCCCCAGATGCGGCAAGACCATATGTAAAAAGTGTTTCCCTGAAAAATGTCCTAACTGCGGTTTAAGTTTTTAAAAACTTACCTATCACCTATCTTCTCATCAAAACGCTTAATCTCAACTTGCAAAACTCTTATCTCTGGGGCAACAATATCCTGCAAAGCTTTTTTAACCTGTTCATAAACCCCCATTCAGGACTCCTTTTATTTTATACCTTACGAATTTCCTCAGCCTTTTTCTCTTGAAGTTCTTCTATCTTAGAAATAAACTCATCGGTTAGTATCTGGATATCCTTTTCAGCTCTTTTTTCCTCATCCTCAGAGATGTCTTTATTTTTCTCTATTTCTTCAATTTTTTCTCTGGCTTCTCGACGCAGATTCCTGATAGAAACCTTAGATTCCTCAGCCCACTGTTTAACAAACTTTACAATTTCTTCTCGTCTTTCCTCAGTTAGAGGTGAAAGAGACAATCTGATAAAGTTTCCATCATCGCTGGGATTTATTCCTAGATTGGCTGTCAGTATAGCTTTTTTTATATCCTCAACGAGAGATTTATCCCAGGGTTCAACAACAATTAACCGAGGCTCAGGAACTGAAATAGTGGATAATTGATTAATTGGTAGTTTAGAACCGTAACAATCCACCTTAATTTCACTTATCAGATCGGCCCTGGCCATTCCTCCTCTCATAGTAGTGTATCTTTTAGCTAAAGCTTTTCTGGATTGTTCCATTTTTTTCTTAGTCTCTTCATAAAGCTGTTTTGTTGGAACCATTTCTCTCTCCCTTTAGAAATTCAATTTTTATAATTCTATCCCGTTAGATAGTAAGCATCTAACGGAGCTTACCCTTTTACTATGGTCCCTACTTTTTCTCCTTGAACTATTTTCTTTAAATTTCCTCTTTTTTCAAGGTTAAAAACAATAATGGGGAGATTGTTATCCATACACAGAGAAATAGCTGTAGCATCCATAATCTTGAGCCTTCTTTTAAGAACCTCCACATAGTCAATTTCATCAAATTTCTTAGCTTTTTGGTCTTTTAATGGATCCGAGGAATAAATTCCTTCTACTTTGGTAGCTTTTAAGATTACTTCGGCTCCTATTTCCAGAGTTCGCAGGGCTGCAGCAGTATCAGTGGTAAAGTACGGGTTTCCTGTTCCTCCAGCAAAAATAACTATTCTACCCTTTTCCAGATGACGAAGAGCTCTACGGCGAATATAAGGTTCAGCAATTTCCTGCATCTCAATAGAGGTTTGAACCCGGGTAACAACTCCTTTACTTTCCAGTACATCCTGAAGAGCTAAGGCATTGATAACTGTAGCTAACATCCCCATATAATCTGCAGTAGCTCTATCCATACCTTGTTTACTGGCTACTTCTCCTCTCCAAATATTTCCTCCTCCCACCATTACTCCCATTCTCACTCCCAGATCTTTTATCTGACCAATTTCTTCAGATATCCAGTTTAGTCGTGAGGAGGAGATTCCAAAGCTTCCTTTCTCAGAAAAACTTTCTCCTCCAATCTTTAAAAGAATCCTTTCCCATTTTAATTTAGCTTTCCCCATTGATTGTTTCTCTGCCTTCTGTAACTAATTTTTCTCTAACTCATATCTGACAAAACGATGAATCTTAATATTTTCTCCCAGTTTAGTAACGATCTCTTGAAGATAATCTTTTACTATTCTTTTTTCATCTTTAATAAAAGGCTGGTTTAATAAGCAGGTCTGATTATAAAATTTCTTTATCCTTCCCTGAACAATTTTTTCCATAATTTGCTGGGGTTTCTCTTCTTTCTTAGCCTGTGATTCTAAAATACTTTTCTCTTCCTCTATCACTTCTACAGGAACATCCTCGGGAACTATCCATTTAGGATTAGAAGCAGTTATATGCATAGCTAAATCCTTTGCAAATCGTTGAAACTCATCATTTTTAGCTACAAAATCTGACTCACAGTGAACCTCTACCATTACTCCTACTCTTCTATTATGATGAATATAGGAGACAATGATCCCCTGGTTAGTTATTTTTCCACTTTTTTTCTGAGCTATCTGTATTCCCCTTTTTCGCAAAACCTTTTTTGCCTCTTCCAAATTGCCACCACTTTCCTCCAGTGCTTTTTTACACTCAAGGATACCAGCTAAAGTTTCCTCACGCAATTTCTTTACCTTATCTAAGGTAATATCCATTTAAATCTCCTTCTTTAATTTTTAGTAACAGTTCCGCCACTAAGTCACCAAGGAGTGACATGAATTTATAATCTCGTTTATCTTGTTTGTCTCGTTCATTTCGTTTTTACATATCACTCATTACATATCACATCTTGCTAATTGCCTTTCTTTTTAATCTATCTGGATTTATCTGTGTGAATCTGTGGCTAAATGGTTTGATTTATTTATTTCCACAGGTACCTCTTCTTTAGTTTCAAGGTTCTCTTCTTCACCTGCTGAAGGTGCAACTTTTTCTTTTAATAGCTTTCTCTTTTCAAAAATATCTCTTCCTTCTGTTACAGCATCAGCTATTTTAGTGGTAATGAGTTTAATGCTTTTTATAGCATCATCGTTAGCTGGAATAGGGTAATCAATCAGATCAGGATCCACGTTAGAATCTATAATAGCTATTACTGGGATGCCTAATCTCTTCGCCTCTTTAATGGCAGTATTTTCAACTCTAACATCGGTAATGAAAAGAGCATGAGGAAGATCATTTACGCCTTTTACCCCCCATAAATTTCGCTTTAGTTTCTCCAGTTCTTTTTGTAACTTCATTGCCTCCTTCTTGGGTAGCATTTTCCACAACTCTTCATTAGACTCTCTCTCTAAACGAGACAGCCTATCAATTCGCCCTTTAATGGTGGAAAAGTTAGTTAAAAATCCACCTAACCATCTATTATTAATGTAAGAGGAAGCACATCTACCCGCTTCTTCTTGAATGCACTTTTTT
>JAUWJM010000005.1 GCA_030607715.1 Candidatus Aerophobota bacterium | reverse complement strand
CTCGGAAAGTATTTATAACTCAGAGCCAATAACCATACTGGAAACACTGGGAAGAAATACAGGCTGGCTTGCTGGATCCTGCGCTCTGGCTAAACGCTCGGAAGAAGCTGCTCCCCACTTGATTTACCTCCCGGAAATACCTTTTTCTCTGGACAAGTTTATCAAGGATGTAAAAGAGGTCTATCACAAAATTGGCGGGGTTTTTGTCGTGATAAGTGAGGGTCTTCGAGATGAAAAAGGAAATTATGTTTATGAAAGAAAAGATAGTGTATCTACTGATGCTTTTGGTCATCCTGAGTTGGAAGGAATTTCCAGTTACCTGAAGAAAATGATAGAATCTCAACTCAAACTAAAGCCCAGGACAATCAAACCAGATATCCTTCAGCAGAGCGCTGTACATTTTGCCTCCAGGGGGGATATGGAAGAAGCGTATTTGGTGGGAAGAGAAGCTGTTAAGTCGGCCCTAAAAGGCAAAAGTGGCTACATGATTACCATAAAGAGAGAGAAAGCAAAAGTTTATAAAGGGAGAACTTCTACAGCCAGGCTCTCTCTGGTTGCTAACATGGAAAAGAAGATTCCTCCCCACTGGATAAACAAGAAGGGGAATTTTGTGACCAGGCAATTTGTTGAGTACGTGCACCCTCTTATTCAAGGAGAAGTCGATATCGCTGTTCACAAAGGGCTTCCTTGCTATCGTAGATTAGAGAAAAGAAAAATTTTGGCCAGGAAATGAAGTACCCGATGAAAAAATAATAGAAGTTCATTAAAGGAATGAGAGTATTGTGGAGAAAGAAGTTAGAAAAATTGGAGGTATATTATGGTGGATGTTTGTATAATAGGACATGTTACGAAAGATATTGTAAGAATTAACAGTAGAGAAAAAGAATTACCGGGCGGTACTGCATATTATTCCTCGATGGCTTTAAAAAATCTTGGTTTGAATGTAGTTGTAATCACAAAAATTGGCTATAACGATGGTTATCTGCTGAATGACTTAAAAAAGGGGAATATTCCTGCTTTCCTCAAGATGAGTCCTAAAACAACTGTATTTGAGAATATTTATACTGAGTATCAAAATCACAGAGTTCATAGAGTACAAAAGGTAAAATCCATTGCCACACCGTTGGCCATAGAGGATATACCTGATATTTCTCCAACGATTTTCCATGTTGGTTGTCTAACGAGGGGAGACATTCCCTTAGACGTCTTGGGGTTTTTGACTGGAAAATCCATAGTTTCCTTAGATGTGCAGGGATTTTTGAGAGAGGTAGTGCAAAGCAATGTAAAAATGAAAGATTGGGATGAAAAACATGAGGCGCTTTGTAATGTAGATATCATAAAAGCTGATGAAACAGAAGCAAAAGTCCTAACCGGTGAGGAAAATATAGAAGAGGCAGCAAAAAAGATATCATCATTTGGTCCCAAAGAGGTGATTATAACTTCGGGTGTAAATGGAAGTTTAATTTATTGCCAAAAAAAATTTTATCACATACCCTCTTACCCTCAGGAAAGGATTACGGATCCCACAGGATGTGGTGATACATATATGGCTGGTTACATATATAAGAGACTGAGAAGTATCGGTCCCACCCTTGATTTTAACAACATAGGAAAATTTGCTGCCGCGATAGCATCGTTAAAGTTGGAAAGGTACGGACCTTTCCAGGGTGGTCCGGATGAGGTTGAATCTTTTTTAAAAACCAGGGACAAACTTGGTTGAATTTGAGGAAAAGTAAGCAAATAGGGGAGTTGTTAGATAAGCACCGAGGAGCAAAATAATAAAGAATAAAGAGGTTCAAATGTTTTCTTTCCAACAAAAAAGACCCATAGCAGGCTCAATATTCGTATTGGTGATTGTCTTGGTTGCTGTGGTGATGTTTTCGGGAGGTGCCACACAAGCGAAAATGAAAACAGTGAATATGCCAATAGTCCTTTTTACGGATTTTGGCACAGAAAGCTATCTAGTCTCGGAACTAAAAGGAATCATCTATTCCACCAACTATGATGCGAGAGTGGTAGAAGAAAACAATTTATCCTCTTGTTTAGTCTCAGGAGAGCTTTCCTTAGATGGGATTGTCCGTAAAGTAAAACAGGTTAACTAACATTTTGGATTGCGATTTTTGATAATTACAAAAGGAAGAATTATGAAGATACTTCGACTGATTGGCTCACTGGCCTTTATTCTGGGTCTCTTCACCGCAATCTTTGCCGGGATACCCTGGTATGTCTACCACGATTAACAAAAAGTGAATTTCGTATATAATTGAATTACCTGAAATAGTCCACCATTAATATTGTGATGATAACTATGGAAACGAATGTTAATAAAATTAAGGAACTATCAAAGAAAAAAGGAAATGAGAATTGGAAATTTCGATCTTTCTTAAAGGGATGTGAAATTCCGTCCGAAAGAATAGATTCGATTGTGCATAAATTATATCAGAAAATATCTTCACAAATAGATTGTAAAACTTGTGCAAATTGTTGCAAAGAAATTCTGCCTGTTCTGGACCAAGAAGATATTAAGAAATTCTCTAAAGGTTTAGGGGTCACTACTACTCGATTCAAAGATCAATATTTGGTGAGGGACAAGGACTCTAAGAGGTATGTATTTAATAAGAAACCGTGTCCATTTCTAAAGGATAACTTATGTTTACATCATGCTTATCGCCCTAAGGATTGCATATCCTATCCTCATCTTCATAAAAAAGATTTCATTTTTAGATTAATAAGTGTGATAAATAATTATTCCATTTGTCCAATCGTATTTAATGTCTATGAAAATCTAAAAAGCGAAATTTGGCATATCCGTAACTTTGAGGAAGTCTCCTGATGAGGAGAATAGAAAATATACCTCTTTTTTTTACCCTCATATTAGAGCAACCTCTCACAGCCATCCATATCTTCTTCATTTTTCGAAAGTAATCACATCTTTTCGTTTCTTTGCTTTAACATGTGCAGTATCATTATAGCAAAAAGAATAAAATTTTTGACACTTTTAGACCAAGAGTATATAATGAAAAATAATAGGAGGAGATTCTAATTATAAAGAGGGAGGATTATGCCAGAGGAATTTCTAATAGTGCAAGACCTTCATAAGAGTTTTAATGAACAGAAAGCCGTTAATGGTGTTTCATTTACCATCCACAAGGGCGAGATTTTCGGTCTTCTGGGCCCCAATGGTGCCGGCAAGACTACGACCATACGTATGCTGTCCACGGTTCTAAAACCGGATCGTGGTGATGCCACGGTGGGAGGACATTCCATACGACACAATGCTAGTGCCGTTCGCAGTCTCATTGGAGTTTGTCCTCAAGAATTGGCCCTTTACCCAGATCTTTCTGCTCTTGATAATATGATCTTTTTTGGGCGGATGGTGGGACTGAATGGTAAGGAAGCACGAGCCCAGGCTATGGCCCGCCTGGAATTGGTGGGACTGGTGGAGAGAGCCAAAGGCAAAGTAGACAAGTTCTCCGGGGGCATGAAGCGCCGCATTAACTTAGCTATTGCCCTTATGGGTCATCCTGAGCTTCTTTTTCTGGATGAGCCCACAGTGGGCATAGATCCCCAGTCACGGAACAATATCTACGAAACTATTGAGGGCCTGCGAGATAAGGGAATGACTATTCTCTACACCACCCACTATATGGAAGAGGCTAACCGCCTCTGCGAACGTGTGGCCATTATGGATGGAGGAGAGCTCATTGCCATAGACACTCCCTATCAACTCAAGAGTCAAATTGGGTCGCCTGAACAGGTAACCCTGGAGGATGTTTTTTTGAGACTAACCGGCAGAAGCCTCCGCGATTAGCAAAGATATGATTAGATCATTAGTACTCGTCCTAAGGGAAATACGCACCTACTTACAGGATAAGGCTGACCTGGCTTTCAGCCTGCTCTTGCCCATAGCCATCTTTGCTCTCATGTATGGTGCCTTCAGTGGGCAATCCCTGTTTCAAGGAACTGCCTACCTGGTAAATGAAGACCAAGGCGGTACCTACTCTGCTCTTTTTTTAGAGCGGCTGGGAGAACTTGAGAACCTTGAAGTCGAGCTACTTTCCCCACACGAAGCAGACTTCAAGTTAGAAAGGTCCGACCTGCTGCTGACCCTCTATATACCGAAGGGCTTCTCCGATAAGCTTACCTCTGGAGAGCCAGCACAATTGATCTTTAGGCAAAAAGGCAATGGTGGTGAGGAGGGCCAGATAGTAGCCAGCCTGGCTCGAGGTGTGGCTGAGAAGATGAACCAGGAGTTCCAGGTTTATAGTCAAGTTAGAAAGAATCTAGTGGGAAGGAGTATTCCCCAGGATCGCATAGAAATTACCGTGCAGAAATTCTTAGACCGGGAACGCGAGCATCCCATCGTGGAGGTGAGAGGGGAGGC
Source organism: Candidatus Aerophobota bacterium (assembly GCA_030607715.1). The sequence goes on along the minus strand of JAUWJM010000005.1, from coordinate 21,290 downwards.
AGTAGGCAGTAGCCCTGATCCGATCAACACGTTCTTCCCTGGTATCGTCACCATGTTTGTCCTCTTTGCCATAACTTTGAATGCCAGGGCCTTGGTAGAGGAGCGTAAGAAGGGAACCCTGGAGCGACTACTCACTACCCGACTCACCGTAGGGGAACTTTTTGTGGGAAAGTTTCTGGCTAATACCTCCCGCGGCTTTGTGCAAACATTCATTTTGCTGGCTCTGGCCTATGCGGTCTTTCAGCTTTTCACTCCCCTTTCCTTTGTTGAAACTCTGGTCATTGCCCTCACTTTTGCGGCAACAGCGAGTGCCCTGGGACTCATTATAGCCTCGGTGACTCGCACCGAGGATCAGGCTACCTGGATTGCCATCTTTTTCACCATGGCCATGGTTATGCTGGGTGGCACTTTCTTTTCCATCCCTGAAGGCTCAGTGCTGTACCCCATCAGCAGGATATCCATTAACACCTATGCCAACGATGCCCTTAAAACGATAATAAGCCAGGGAGGCTCTCTATCCGACCTGGGACTGGAGCTGAGGATATTGGGAGGGGTCATCGTAGGAGGACTGATCCTCAGCCGAATTCTCTTTAAGGTTATGCCCGGAGGTAGATAGGAAATCATGAAACAACTAAAACATATCTGGTTCCTTGCAGTGAAGGATTTGAAACTGTTTGCCGCAGACCATGGGGCCATGTTCTTCTTCATAATCTTTCCTCTCTTTTTCATAATTATGATGAGTCTTATCAATCCAGCGGGCGAGGATCCCAGATTGGAACTCCATCTGATTACTCAGGAGGCAGAGGGAGGTCTGAGCCATCAGATAATCAAGTCCATGGAAAATAAGGATGAGTCTCAACTCCAGCCCGGAGAACCAAAAATAGTCTGGGACAAGGATTATGACGAAGTTTACCAGGCAGTTGAGAACAAAAAGCTGGCGGGATTTTTGCTCTTCCCAGCGGATTTCACCCAGGGGCTATTAATGGGCTATGGGACTCAGCTTAAGGTGGTAGCCGATGCGGAGGCTACTAACACCAATGCTGCCCTCAATGGATTAGCCCAGGCTATTGCTTCCCGGGTTGGCTCACAGCAGGTGATTGCCAGTACCACTATAGGATTGCTGGTAGAGCAGGGGCTAACTACCTCTGGTGAGATGCCCGATATCAGGCAAATCATCCAGCAGCTTTTCTCGGGTCAAGGAGGCCCAGCTCCGGAGGAATCTTTTATAGAATTCAAAAACGAGAAGGTGGGAGAGATCAAAGCAAAGAGCTCATCTAACTGGGTTATCCCCGGGTATTTAGTGATGTTCGTCTTTTTTGGCGCTGCTCTGGCAGCGGAAACAATAGTCCGTGAGCGGCAGAATCACACCCTGGAGCGACTGCTGGCCAGTTCGGTAAGACGGGAGGCCATCCTGGGAGGTATCTTCGCGGGCTCGGCAGCTAAGGGACTGATTCAGATACTGATATTCTGGACAGTCGGCATTTTAGCTTTTGGTACCGACCTTGGGCTCTCTCCTGCCGCGGTTATCATCCTCTCTATCTTGATGGTGGTGATGTCCTCAGCCTTTGGTATTATGATAGCTACCTTAGTCAAGACCAAGCGTAGTGCCGGATCTATAGCCGTGCTCGCTTCCCTGGTGCTGGCACCCCTTGGAGGTTGCTGGTGGCCCCTTTTCATCTTTCCGAGATGGCTCCAGTTCATAGCCAGGATAACTCCCCATGCCTGGGCAATCATTGGCTTCAATAAACTAATGCTCTTTGGAGCCGATTTCAGTGCAGTGGTTCCTGAGATGTTGGTCCTCATTAGCTTCACCGCAGTATTCGGAATCATAGCTATCTATCGTTTCCGTACCAGTGCTGTTTAGGGAAGCTATAACAGCAATAATGCAGCATGCTGGCATGGTTAAGAGAGATGCACAGCAGATTGATCACAATCCGACAAAAAGCTATCCAATAAAAGGCAAGCAGAGTAACATCCAGCCAAAAGAAAAATAGAAGTTACCGAAAAACAAGAAAAGGTTAAATTTGAAGTCTTTATTAAGTATACTTCCCGGCTGTGATCTTCATCCAAATGTCTGTCTGCTCCATTTTGTAGCTATCTTTGAATTTCGTTTGCTCCAGGATGTCTTTGATTTTACCTCTGTATTCCTCTTCATTGAAACCATGAAGCTTAAGGACTTTCTTTAAAATCTGGTAAGTCATAAGATTGTATTTTCTTTTCATTGCTTTCTCAGCCTGCTCTTTTAAAATATCAGAGTAGCCATCATATATCCATACTTCTTTACCACTTTTTAAAATACGGTAGCATTCATCGAACACCTTAACTGGTTTCTTCCAATGATGTAAAGAGCCTGTGCTAACGATGAAATCAATCGAATTATCTTCAAAAGGAAGTTCAGCAGCATTGCCAACTTTAAATTGAGCATTTTCAACACCTTTTGCATAATGTTTTGCAATCTTGACCATTTTCTTGCTTAAATCAATGCCGTAAACCTTTGTCTTTGGTGCTCTTTTGGCAATTTCTATGGATAAATAACCGGTGCCTGAACCTAAGTCTACAACACTTCCTTTATCTATCCTATCAGCTACATCCTGAGCTATCTTTCTTTCCGGTTCCTTGAGAAGCTTTGCTGCTGTCGCATTGTAAAATATAGCACCAGGACCAGGAATAGTTTCATGTATTTTTTGAATATCTCTGATAAATGTCGTTAGAGACATAGGATCAATTTTTAGATTCAAAATTTTTGTTTATGTTTTACTCCTCAACTTCTTCTTATATTCTGTGGTAATTTTCAAAGGCAATCCTGATTCTTTTAATCTTTCCAATAATTCCTTATGAATTTTTTGCTACACTGTTTTAAAAATCCCTTCTCTATCTCAAGGTTACTTCGGAAATTATTTCCGTTATATTTCCGTTAAATTTCCGTTAAGACAACTCATAATATGTAGTCCTTTTACTTTCTCCTTTCTGAATTACTACATCTTTATCTACAAGCTCCTTTAAGTCATTTCTTGCTGTTCTGTCTGTTACTCCAAATAAATCAGCGTATTTCTTGCTCGTAATTCTTTTATGTTCTTTGAGGAATTTTATCACTTTCATCTGTCTATCATTGAGACCTAAACTTTCTAAGTATTCCTCTGTTAACCTAGATTTCCTAAAGGTAACCACAAGGCTGGTTCCAGTATATTCAAAATCAGGTTCAGGTAATCCCCACTCAGTACACCACTTAACCATCTTGTTTGTGCCCGTCCCTACTTCTTCTACATATTTTATCCAAAAGAAATGTCTTGCTATCAATGGATTCTTCGGTATAGATTCGTGTCTCTCTTTCAGGGTTTTCACACTCCAGCCTTCTGGCAATCTACCAGGATTCCAGAATTCCATTCGGTCATCAAATATCCTAACCTGAACTTTAGAGACAGACCAATAGTCCCTGTGAGCTATAGCATTGACAAGAGCCTCCCTTATCGCTTTTGGCGGATACTCCCATTTCTCCTGCCTCTCTATCTTACCCGATTCAATCCAAGCAGCCATACTGATGTGGTCATAAATAAATTTCTCCGCTTCTATCACTTGGTCAATTACACTACCCTCTATTGGTTTTAAATCAACCATTTTACCGGTAACATCCGTACCTTTGAACCTGATGCACTTGACCTCAGACTGAGGGAAGAAATCTTGGGGCTTACCAAATAATAAAATAGCGGCATTGGTTAGTTTTTTGTCTTGAGTCAGTTTTAGCCTCATTAATATCTCTTCTATCAGCAAATTCTCATTTATATCCAGACCTCTTTCAGTTCTCGCTTTTTTCAAAAACCACCTAACTTTTTTCTCGTCGATATTCTCTAAACTTGCTCCTTCGCAAATCTGGTTATCAAACCTTAATTTCTCTTTGTGTTTCTCCAGGATAAGCCTTTCATATTCGTCCTTACTCATCTTAACCGTTGATTTGCCAACCCTTTTGTAAGGTCTGCCAAAGGAAAGGAGAAGTTTATCTACACTCTCTTTAACATCTATCACTATTATCTTCTTCTTATCAATTTCCTGTATGGAAATTTCTGGTTGCACCTTGGGGTCCGTGTTTTGGACTATCTTGTTGGTCAATCTCTCAACCGTGTCTTTACCTATCTTTACGCCCAAAATTCTTCCGGTATTGCTGACTCCAATCAGAATCTTTCCACCTTTTGTATTTGAGAAACCAGAAACAGTTTCAACAATTTCTTCAGGTCTGGATAGAGAGGATTTTAATTCTATAGTTTCTGTTTCTCCTATTTTGACCAATTTCAGTATGTCTTCTTTATCAAGCATAATATTTATAGTTATAAATTTGATATTTAAGTTTCTTCATAAACACAATTCTTTGAATAAATTATCTTGCAAATCCATCTTGATCTCAATCCTTTTGTGAAGCTCTTTCCTCGCTTTGGTCTTATCGTTTTCATATTCAGGACAAATCTCCTTAAAATCGCACCAGTTACAAAACTTATTTGAATTGGGTTTGAATTCTCTGGTTGATACAATTTCCTGAACTGCCCCTTTAATCCTGCTCCAACCTTCTTTTACTTCCTCTTCGCTCTTGCCAAGAGTTACTTTCTGGTTACCCATGAGATAATGGTAAGCGAACCTTTTTGGGGTTATGTGTAAATAAGAATTCTCTAAAAGCTCGTAGTATAGAATGAGCTGTAAATCCTGTTCTTTTTCATCCATAACCTTACCCGATTTGTAATCTATAACTTCAAAACCGTTATCGATTTTATCTATCCTATCAATTCTTCCTGAAAGGATTAAATCCCCAATTTTGGCCTCAAGAGTTTTCTCGATAGAATAGGGAACTAAATAAGGATCATAGGTCTGATAAAATCTTGTGAGCATATCCTTCCCTTTCTGTTTGAATTCCTGCTCTTCTTCTCCATTTTCAAAGCCTTTGCTTATCCAGTTCTTATCAAGTAAGAGATGTAGATTCTTAACTGTCCTCTGATTTTTATCCCTTATTCCAAAAAAATCCTTCAGAGCAAGGTGCAGGCTTGAACCGAGACTTAATGCAGCTCTATCCTTCCTTAAATGCCACAATCCATCGATGTAAAGGCATTTATATTTGAAAGGACACTGCTTAAAAGTTGATAGTTTTGAGTAACTTATTTTCATTTTTTATTTTTCCTCTCTTCCAGCCACTTATCAATATCTTCTTTTCTGAACCTCCAGAAATGACCGATCTTAATAGCAGGAATTTTCCCCTGATTAGCCCATGTGTAGATAGTGGATTCCTCAACCTTCAGGTATTGGGCAACTTCCCCAACAGTCATCAACGGATCAACCATAGTTAAATTCCTTTTCTATTCAAGTTCATTTTATTATTTTTTAGTATAACATAGTTTATTTTGGGTGTCAAATTGATTTCAGCAATTGACTAAAAGGACCGGAGAAAGTAAGGTATTTTTAAATAATGATTACAAAGAAAAATTGACTGAACCCATCTAATGATGTAGAATACATAAACTGATTTCAAGGGGAGGAAAAAATGGAGGTTGAGAAGATAAAAAAAGTCTTGATCGTTTATTATTCGTTGGGTGGAAATACAAAGGCGGCAGCAGAAGTAATAGCCGAAGGGGTAAGAAAAGGTGGAGCCGAACCTGTCTTGAAGACTGGTTTAGAGGCGGGAATTGATGACCTTCTGAACTGTGATGGTCTTGTTGTTGGAAGTCCCGATTACTTCAGTTATATGGCTGGTGGATTAAAGGATTTCTTTGACAGAACCTATTATCCTACACAAGGGAAGGTCAACGATAAACCTTATGTCGCCTTCGTTACCTGTGGTGGAGGAGGAAAAGCGATTAAAAGCGTGGAGGAGATGTGCAAAAAGTTTAAACTAAAGAAAATAGTTGAATCGCTTATCATTCAGGGAAAACCGGATGAAATTGCTACTGAGAAACTTAAATCACTCGGAAGAAATTTTACTTCTAAATTGTAAAATTTGAATAAAATATGGGAGGAAGGGATGAAGAAAATTTTAATCATTTACTACTCATCTACGGGAAATACTGAGAAGATGGCAAAATTGGTAGAAGAAGGAGTAAAGGAAGGGGGATTAGAAGTTGGGACAAAGAAAGTAGAAGAGGTAGAATTAGAGGAGTTGCTTGTAGCAGATGGTATAATCATTGGTTCTCCTACCCATTATGGCTCAATGGCTGCTCCAATTAAGGAACTCTTGGATAAAAGTGTTGCTTTTCATGGAAAGTTGGAAGGTAAGGTTGGTGCTGCCTTCTCCTCTTCAGCCAATATCGGTGGAGGAAACGAAACCACAATAACCGATATATTAAAGGCCATGCTTATCCATGGAATGATAATTCAAGGTAATCCCAAGGGGGATCATTATGGACCTGTTTCCATAGGTTCTCCTGATAAACGCGCTGAAAAAGAGTGTAAAACATTGGGGCAAAGGATTGCCAGATTAGTGAAAAGGTTAAAGTAAAAGGAAGTAGATATATGGCAAAGGTTGGAGTATGTGGAATTTATTGTGAGAAATGTCCCAAATTTTTGAAGAGAGAGTGTTCTGGCTGTGAACCAAATCCTGTATGCAAGATGCCTGGCTGTGCTAAGAAAAAGGGTGTCGAGCTTTGCTTCAGTTGTCCTGAATTCCCTTGTCCTCTGAATTACGAATTCTTTCCCAAACCCTGGCTTGATTTTTTAAAGTCAGATAAGGTGGTGGGATAGTTTCTATTGTCCTTTACATTTTAAAGGATTACAGATCTTGCAACTTCCTGCACACCTTGAAGAATTACCGTTACCTTTTAAAAAGAGGTTAACACCATAAATTTGATTGATGTCAGGACTATCGCACTGAGAACATTTTATTCCTTACTCCTTCTCTTCAATAGTCAAGGAGACCTCAAATTGATTTCCACATCGGCTACATTTAAACTCACACCTTGGCATAGTCACTCCTTTAACTTTTCCAAAATAATGGTTTCTCCTGAACTTACTTTCCTGAATTCCTCAGGGTTACCACAGAGCTTTCCAATTATTTCCACACTACTGGCTGGTTTGATTTCATTTCCAGAACTAATCAGCGACGGTCCAAAAAAGATACAAAAGCATTTCCCTTCCGGCCAGTATCCCAAATCACCTTTTTCAACTGTGTCTACTGCTTTTTCTAATTTTGCTTTGATAGGGATAGAGAAATAAATTTCATCTCCCCAGGTATTTACAGATGCAGAAATAGGAAGAGTCTCCCAGATAAGCCCGGCTATCTTGGACTCATTGAATTGGGCTAAAACCTCTATCTTTCCTACCTTTATTTTAATCTTCCTCTCCATAATTATCCCCCCTTATTCTTTACTGATTTATTATAGCATATTTTTTATCTATGTACCCTTAATTTGTGGTAGTGAATTTCAGAAGTTTATAAATTTCTTTTTCTAAAGATATTCATGAATAAGTTTAGCGGTGATGAGTTCCTGAAAGCTTCTGAAATTGGACAATATCATTACTGTTCCATAGCCTGGCTCTTACAAAAACAAGGTTATGAACCCAAATCTCCTGCTATGAAAGATGGAAAAAGGCATCATATAATCCTTGATGAGAAGATAACGTCACTTCAAGAAATTGAGAAGCTATTAAGCTCCCTAAGAGAAGGCATGACTTGCATTACCGCAACGAACCGACGAACCTAATTAACCGATAGGTAACGAGTCAAATCATATAACTAGGTAAACGAAGTGAAACGACAGGTATATATACCTGAAGGGATGAAGGAAATAGAGGCTTTAATCGCTATTGGATTATACAAAACTAAAACTGAGAGTATTAGAGAAAGCTTAAAGGATTTGCTCTCTAAATATCATGTTAAACCAATCCATGAAATTAGAAACCAGCTTAATAAACAGGTTAAGAAAAGCTTGAGTGGTGAAATTATAAAAATAAGAGAGGAAGAGATGCACTAACATGACCGTTTTTTATCTTGATACCTCTGCTATTGTAAAAAGGTACAGAACAGAGGAAGGAACCGAGTTTATTGACAGACTGTTCGAGAAAATAGAAAAATCCAAACATAGATTAGCCACTTCCTTCCTTTTAGTTTTAGAGTTTATCTCGGCTCTTAGAAGACTTCTCAAGGCAAAAGAGATAACACGAGAGACGTTCACTGACTCTGTAGCAAGATTTGTAGCTGATCTTGAGAACTACTTTATAATAAGCTCAGTTGATGATGCCACAATATCAAAATCCATTTCTTTAATAATAAAACACGCTATTAAAACAGCTGATTCCATCCATCTTACTTCTGCCATTGAACTCAGGGAAATCTTGAAAGAGAGTAAAGAAAGACTTGTTTTTGTGGTGGATGATGAGGAACTTTACACTGCTGGTCTAAATGAGAATCTCAGCGTTATCAACCCAAGAGAAAATGATGCTGTACAAAAGTTAAAAGATTATGTGAGATAATCAGGGTTTTTAACTTTCTTGTACATGCTTATCCTCAAATTACCCTTTACTAATTTTACCAAAGGAAAACCTATCCCTGAGCTTGCTTTCTCCTGAGACGGGCCCAAAATCTTACCTATCCCAAAGATAATCTTAGGGAAGTCCATCCACACCCAAGGCCAGGGTCAAAAATACATTGTTTGAAGAAGATAAAAAAACCTGGAAAGGTAAAAGACGATGGAATAAAACTTATAACTAACTATCACAAGATTGTTGCTCCCAAAATCCAGCCTATCTATGTGGAAAGGGAATTTAATTTGAATTTAGAAGATGGCTACAAACTGAATGGGTTTATGGATATCATAGACGACAAAGACTTCATTGTGGATCACAAAACTACCAAAAGGTCAATGACAGAAGATGCAGTGAAAAGTGATCTCCAGCTCACCGCTTACGCACTGGCCTACAGGAAGCTGGAAGGAAAAGAAGAAGCTGGCCTCAGATTTGATGTCATGGTGAGGACGAAAAAGCCAAAAATCCAGCAGATCAAAACCTACAGGACTGGCCAAGATATAGATAGACTACTAAAACTGTTCAGATATGTGAGAAAGGCCATTGATTCAGAGATTTTTTATCCCAATCAGAATTTTATGTGCTCTAACTGTGGGTATAGGGGGCTGTGTGAGAGATGGTGAAAGTATCTCAGAGAAATATGAGGAAATTGCTTATCAAAACCGCTTTTTATTCTTCAGTTTTTGCTTTTTGATATTTATTTTCTACGATTTCAATCAATTTTACAATAATATCTATCAAAAAACCTATAGCTATAAGTAAAAAACCCCAGAACAAGATACGTTGATGTCTATAGGTTTTTATCCACTCTTTGAGAGTGGATATGGTTGTGACAAGATAGGGTGAATGATTATAATAGTCTATTATTATAGGCGCAAGGAAAGGCACAGAGCGCTTCTCGTATTCGATAGATGCCGGCTCCAAATAGGCAATACTCTTTACTTTACCGTCAGGAATTGTTTCATTCTTCTTTATAATTTCGAGAATTTCTTTAAATCCTGTTTCTTTACTTGTTAACAAACCAGCTTTATCGTCTTCCAGCTTAGAGTCTATGATTTGGAGGTTAACCAAACCATCATTTATGTGGCTCCATTTGGAAAACTTATCAATCAAAGGGTGAGTAGGTAAATTATCTGACAAAGTAATGAATGCGCCGATAAAACTTATTATAGCATCGCCAAAGTAAATCCGCCTTTTCCATTGTTGTTTCGTCACGTTATTTGATTCCCATTTTTTATATATTATATTCCATAATATTAGGCATTCTACTCTTATGTCAACTTTCAAAGTGCACACACTGCGAAATAAACAACATAGTTTTTTGAAATCAGAGCCCTTCCTGTTTACATGGGCATAACCATCCACTACCACGCCAAGGCCAAACAAATAGATAACATAATTGAGTTCTTCAATCACTACAAAGAGTACAACCCTAAAATTGTGGATTTTCCTTTCCACAAAAAATGGGTAAAACGAGGAGCAGTTTACCAACCTGATTACGAGGAGAACTGGGACAAATACCACCTGTGCATTGGAGGAAAGATTAAAAGATACAGATACAATGGAAGATTACCGGACCACTATAGAGGAATCATACTGGAGCTAGATAAAGGTTGTGAGCCTCTGTGGTTTACCTTCGGCCTGTACCCAGATTCTGATTATAAGTGGAACTGCGATGAATTCACCAAGACACAGTTTGCCAAGAAGGGATTTGTAACGCATGTTGAGGTTATAGACAGGCTGAAAGAGTTGGAGCCTATGGTGGACTACTTAAAAGTTAAGGATGAGGCCAAGTTGTGGGGGAAAGGTGATCTTGAATATTCTGCACACATTTTTCGACAGATGGAGAAGGCATTAAAAGTGTTTGGAAATTATCTGAAAGAAATAGGCAAAGAGAAAGGATTTGATGTTAGAACCGGATGGGATGAGTAGAACAGATTTTATTCTTTTCTCATAAAATCTTTTCTTTAAGAGGGAAAACCAAACACAATCTTCTCTTTTAACACCAAACAACCCATTAATAGTTCCAAGTTTCACCGTTACTCTTCTTTAATCGTTAATCCTTTTTCCTCAAGCCTTCTAATTACAAAATCCTTTACTTTCTTAGCTGTATCATATGCTTCCTTCATTTCCTCGGCGCTCACTTCTATCTCTTCTTCCGGATATCTTATTTCGGTGGCGTAGATAGTCAGTTTGGGTATTTTATCCTTATCCAGTTTTTCAAACTGTTTATCTTTTTCTATACAAAGATTCAAGATGGTTTCCAAATCATGTATTTTTCCTACTCTTACATCAACCCATGTTAAATATGCTTTTAGATACTTTTCAATAGCCTGCTGGCAATGGAAGCAGAGCAAGTCTTTAGGAGCATCTTTAAAATCTATCAGCCGCTGAATTACTTTCAGGTCATTTCCTGCTTTTCTGAGCCATCGCAAAACTATCTCTTCTTTCATATCTCAATTCCTTCCTGATAAACCTCATTAGAAATCGTATTTACTACCTTCTTCTCCTCCTCAAAAGATTCAATATCCTTTAGAATTATATCCACAGAGGTGAGAGGAAACCTTTCATGGAATCTTTTGTAAATCTTTAGCCACAAGCTATGCTTGGTTTTTGTACCTACAGGTTTTCTAAGAACTACCAGAAAATCCCAATCACTTTCCTTTCCATAATCTTCTCTTGCTCTGCTACCAAATACTATAACTTTTGAATAATCAACGTTTAGTTCGTTTAGTATCTCTTTGAGTCTTTTTACGATGTTTTCCCTATCATCCATTTTTTCACCCTCTTTTAAATCAGGGTTTTTCATAAATTATATTGGTGTCAAATTTTTAAAACAATACTCAACAGCTAACTTTAAGAGCAAGGAAGAAGTATAATCTAAGATGATATCTATTTTCTTATCTCCCTCTCAAATTCAGGAAAATACCTATTAATGACCTTCAAGTTAAATTGGGAAAGTATGGATTCTTTAGGTTCTCTCTCCAATAAAAACTTAAAAGACTTTTTTATCAACTCTTCTTTACTCATGCTGCCTTGAGTTAGTTTTTGCCAATAATCGTCATCTAAAGTCACATTATACTCTCTGCTTTCGCCACCTTCTTCCACCGTCACTACAAAATGTTGCTGGTTTTTCTTTTTAACTTCAATCATTTTTGTCTCCTGCAAGGTTTCCCTCACTTCCAGTAGTTTACTTTTTAAGTCGGGAATGTCCTCTACAACAGCCTTCCAAGCTCGCTCCAAATTTACTCCAAAATACTCGTGGATAAGAATATCTCTCATTCCTGCTATCTTTCTCCAAGGTATTTCTGAATATTTTTCTCTAAACTCCTGGGGAACATTCTTTACAACCTCTCCTATAATTTCCAATCGTCTTAAAACAGCATCTTGAATTTGTGTGTTTTTTAAAAAATCATCTTTTATAATCCCTTTTGTGTACTCTTCTATCTTTGCAATACTTTCCAAAATATCCTCGATATATACTTTTATATCTCTTTTCATAAAATTTCTACCTGCTCATTTAAAATCCTTTCTTTAAGAAGAGGTTTAATTGTTCTGTACTCCACCAAATCTACTTTTTCCCCTAATGCTTCCTCAATTTCCAGCTTAAGTCCTACAAAGTCAAGGAGACTAATATCCTTATCAATTTCTACTAATATATCGACATCACTGCCTTCTCTTGTCTCTCTTCGAACAAATGAGCCAAATAGCCCTGCTCTTTTTACCCCATACCGTTGCAAAATGGGAAGGATTTTTTGTTTTATCTTTTCTATATGTGTCCTCATGATATCACCTTATTTTCGTTTTTGACAGTGCCACTCAAGATCTCTATAAATCTTAGATAGTAAACATTTAAAACGATACGCATTCAAACTCTACCCTATTATAAGTCTCCTTAACCTACTCTGGTGTAAGACTTTGATCATTTCTATATGCTGGCAATAAGATTTTTAAATTAAGATTAATACCCTCAGCCAGTAGAAATGCAAGTTAGAGTTTTTGCTATACCCTACTTTGGTAATTCTGCTCCGCACATTGGACAGTAATTCCAGTAAGATTTTACTGGTTTACCACATTTTGGACAGTAGCCAGTAACACTTCCAGCCTGAGGAATTGGATAGCCGGCAAGATATTCTTTAAGATTCAGAACGGATCTTTCTCCATCATACATCCTCACGTCAATTCCGTCTGTCCCATCAATAAGAACAAATCCCCTTCCAACCCTCTGGATACCCATCACAGTTTTACCTTTGATAACTATAATTGGTTTAACTTTTTCAGAAATAATGACCAAATAAAAATTCCTCTTCCAGATTTCTAGGTACTTAACTCCTGTGGATAGAGGATGATGCATAATCTCTTTATCTTTTTAAGGGGATTAATATTTTTAAGATTTTCTACTGTTGCGGCCCTTAAATTTAAAAAACTCGCTATATAGGATAGAACCTCCTTGGAGCATCCACCACCGGATGCATCAAACAACCTTAGCCACAATCGACCCCCACTAGCAATCCAATCTTTGATAATTTTTATTTGAGGCGATTCAAGTTGGGTAAAAACAGGGCCTTCGTATATTGCAAAATCAATATTCTTGTATTTACTCCTTAGTTCCCAGATATCATCTTTGCTCTTTAAAGTAACGTAAATAAGATCCTTATGAAATTTTTCTTTAAGCCTAGGATCAATTGCTAGAGCTGATGTTGTAGTTCCAAGCAAAAAACTCCCCAACAAAATTACAGAAATAAGTAGCCTCATTTTTATAGTCTCCTTCAATCTTATGAATCGTTAAAGATGTTCAGTTAGATACTCTGGTTTATTCTACTATCTGCGACCAATATGTCAAATATAACTAAAACATCCCTAAGAATTTGTGCACTTTCTCCAAATTCCTCCTGCTCGGCTTGACATTCCTCAGCTCACAGTTTATAATTGTGTCTTGAGTTACACTTAAAAATTGGGCGAGTTCTTTTATTTGCAAACCTAAATCCATTCTTTTCTTTCGCAATTTTAGGCCCAAGGTCTTTGGCTTGATAGGATAGGTAGGATCAGCCAAAAGCTTCAGATTGATCTTTTTGGAGATAAGATACAGTGATTTAAATTTTTTTATAAAGTGTCCCGCATGCTTGCCTCTGTGGCTATTTTGGTGATCCAAATCATGAGTGTAGCTGCACTCCCTATGAAATTCAAAAGCACTTAAACAAGGTATCCGGTCCCCTCTTAGATAGAATTGATATTCACATTCAAGTATCTGCAGTGAGAAAAGAGGACCTTTTAAGCAAGGGAAAAGGTGGTAGTATAGCGTGTAGCTAAATAGATAGAACTTTAGAGAAAAATGAACCATGTTAAAAGAGAGATATATTTAAGTGAACTCTAAGGAAAGAATTCTGACTGCCCTGAACAACAAACAGCCCGACAAAGTGCCTATTTTTGAGCTTTACATTAATGAGTCAAGTATAGTCAATTTAGTCAAAGTCTTGAGGCCTGGCATGGTGGAAGTAAAGGCTACGAAAGATAGATTCGGTGAGGAAAGATTGGAAATTCTGGATCTTTACTGTTTTCTGATCAAGGAGCTGGAATTAGATGCTTTCTGCTCTAATTTCTCAATGGGTTTAAAGCGCATTAACGAGGATTATGGCCGGGATAAATATGGCACACTCTATTCCCCTCTTAGTGAATATGGTGAGCCTGTCCCTGTGGAGGGAGTCATTAAGGACGCCTCGGATATTAAAGGTTTCGATATGGTATCTAAGCTTGAACCCGATGATTTTGCCCGAGTTCAGTATATGATCGATAAAGTAGGAAAGGAGGGAAAAAATGGAGATTTTCTGGGATGAGATTCCAGTATTTACCAAAGAATATCTGAAAATAGTTGATATCACCGATAAGGTTGAAGATACTGTGAAAAAAAGAAAAGTAAAGCAAGGTAGTGTTTTAATTTATAACCCACATGTTACCTGTGCTATTACCATTAACGAACCAGACCCTGAACTCTGGGATGACCTTTTAGAAGCATATCAGAGATTAATTCCTTTGAAAGCAGATTATCATCATAACGCTAAATATAGAGGTATTCCAGGAGAGGAGAATGCCCATGCTCATATCCTCAATACTTTTATCGGACAATCGGTAAAAATTCCTATCCGAGATGGAAGACTTTTACTTGGCACCTGGCAGGCAATCCTCTATATTGAACTGAACGGAGGAAAGCAAAGAAATCTTATTGTTCAAACCACTAAAATTGGAGACCAATAAACAAATGAAGATCATAGCAGTAAATGGAAGTCCACGAAAAGGAGGGAATACTGACCTTCTCCTCCATGAGATGGTAAGAATTATTGAAAAAAACAACCTAAAAACTGAAACTATCTTCCTGCGAGACCTGGAACTCAACCCCTGTGATGGCTGTAAATACTGCCGTCAATACCCGGGTAAGTGTCATATTAAAGATGATTTTTCCTCCATTTTTGAAAAGACTCTGACCGCGGAAGGAATAATCTTAGCCACTCCAGTCTATTTCGGATCAGCCACTCCTCCCATTAAAACCTTTATGGACAGAGTGGGCTATGTAGCTATAGGGATGAAGAGACGCTTTGAAAGAAAAATAGGAGCAGGGGTGGTGGTAGCTCGACGGGCTGGTCAAAATTTCACTCTGGCTCAGCTTTATTTCTTTTTTGCCATTCTGGGTATCATCATCGTTCCTTCTCCTCACTACTGGACCATTGCTTTTGGAAGGGAAAAAGGTAAAGTGGCTGAGGATGAAGAGGGAATGATAACCATGCAAAAACTGGCGGAAAATATGGTCTGGCTGGCCAAGAAGCTATATTCTTAGTTTAACTTCTGTTGATCTATTCTCCTCAAGAACAAAAGGGGTCAATTATTATTGACAAATCTTTGTTGATTTTATCAAATAAAACCTCTAAATTCTACCCTTCTTCATTTTTCTCCCTACACTTACTGTGTTATATTATGTTGTATAGATAATTATCTTTGTCAATAATAAAGATTTGACCCCATAGGTGTATTGTACTTTTGAATAGAATTTATCATAGCATCGAAATTTTCCATGGAGATGTCAGAAGTCATATCATGAGAAGGACCCACAATATATTTATTATGTCTTCCTAATATCTGCATAGACTCATATATCTCCTTGGCCACTTCTTCTCTTGTACCAAAAGGAAGCGTTTTTTGCACGCTGATTCCACCCCAGAATGTTAAATTCTTACCATATTTATCAGTCAGTTCTTCTATAGGCATTGCCTGAGGTTGAACTGGATTTAAAACATTTAAACCTATTTCAATCATATCCGGTAAAATCTCTCTTACATCACCGCAAGAATGGTGAAAAACTGGCAGGCCTGCTTCCTTAAAAATGTTCCACAATTTCTTATATCTAGGTTTGAATACCTCTCTCCATAACTCAGGAGAAAGAAGTAAACCATTTTGACCACCAAAATCATCACCTGTATATCCACCATCTACCCCTAATTCTATAAATTTTTTAGCAATAGCAATTTGATATTCAAGTATTATATCTAACAGGTGCTCTATAAATTCTCTATTTAATGTAAGGTCTATTAGTGTTTTTTCAAATCCCTGTAAACAATGAGCTTTTTCAAACATACACCATCCTTGGTCTGATAAGATAAAATACTCCTTTCCGTATTTTTTTATGGCCTTTTTGGTGGAATTGAAAAGCTTTTCTTCGTTTGGATCAGGAGGATGATATTTCTTAAAAGAGGTGAGTTTTTCCAAAGGACGTTCTCTTATAAGAAACCCCTCTGTTAACCTACCCATATCCCATCCAATTCCCCAATTATCATATCTTATACCTTTGTTCTTATCTACCCTCCTGGTATCATCAAGAGAAACTATGACCATATGGTTGTCCAATCTTTCAAATAGTTCTCCTTCTGATACGTCTAAATATTTGGAAATTTTTCTGGACATTTCAGGCGTAAAACTAATCTGTGTAGGTAATCTATCTAATTCCTTTTCCTGAATGGCCTGAATTACACGCTGTTTATGACTGAGCATTGGCGAAATCTTAAAATCTTTCATCTAGCCCTCCATATTTAGTTTCACAATCTTAGCTCACATTTTATTTTCTTGTAGGAATTAAGATGCAAATTCCATTTGATTTAAATTATATATAAAATTCGCCTTTTGTTAAGTGATGTCGTTCCCTCTGAAAAACATAAAACAAAGACCTACTTTCAATTTTTCTGGGAGATCAGGAACAATTGACAATCACTGAGATTTTGCTAAACTCACCGGGCATTCAACAGAAGGTAACTTCAATTGAGGAGCAAAGGATGGATAAAGCCATACAGGTTAAGGATTTAATAAAGGATTACGGGAGGATTCGTGCGGTTAAAGGAGTCTCTTTTCAGGTAAATAAAGGGGAAATCTTTGGTCTAATAGGTCCTAATGCCGCTGGCAAAACAACTGTTCTCCGAATTATTTCCACATTGCTTCAGGTAACCTCAGGAGAGCTTAAGGTATTTGGCTATGATGTTATCAAAGAATCTGATGAGGTAAGAAAGTGCATAAGTTATCTTCCTGAAGAAGCTGGTGCTTACAAGAACCTATCCGGAAAAGAATATCTGGAGTTTATGGCTGGATTTTACTCGGCCAATACCCGGGAAAAGAAAGACATAACAAAAAAGGGAATAAAAATAGCTCAACTGGGTAGGCGGATAAAAGACAAAGTAAGGACCTACAGTAAAGGAATGACCAGGAGACTCCTTTTAGCAAGAGCTCTTATGGTAAATCCTCAATTGGCTATTCTTGATGAACCTACCTCTGGTTTAGATGTGTTAAATTCCCACGAGATAAGGGAGATGATTAAAAATTTTTCTAAAGAGGGAACCTCTATTTTATTATCCTCTCATAATATGCTGGAAGTAGAATTTCTCTGTGATAGAATTGCCTTGATAGATAAGGGAATAATACTGGAAACAGGCTCTCCTCAAAACCTAAAGGATAAGTATCGTGTCCAGAACATAGAAGAAGTATTTATGGAGGTGGTAAGATGAACAATTTCTATAATCTTGTTAAAAAAGAGATGAAGGAGCTTATAACTAAGCAAACAATGCTCTCCCTCGTGGTTATGATAGTGATATTCGTAATGATGGGACAATTTATCGGGGTGGTAAGGGAAGAAAAGAAAAAACCTATAGAGGCAGTAGTTCTGGATCTCGATAAAACCATAGTTTCAAGAAATTTCATAAAGAATATGGCCCAACAGGGAAACATTCGGATAAATATGATTGATGAAAGTAGCATCAAAAAAGCATTAGAGAAGATAAAAGAAAGGAAGGAAAAGGCTCTTCTCGTAGTACCGGCAGGATTTGGCAAAAATGTTCAAGGGAAAAAAGGAGCAGAATTAGAGATCTACTCCCTAATAAAAGGGCTAAGTATGACAGAAATATCTGGTAGCTTCTTGCTACGAGCAATAAACAGCATGGATCGACAAATAGCTCTGGATTTCATCCAGGAAATCGCGCCTGATAAGAGCGCACAGGACCTCATGCATCCCATAAGAGCCAAGGAATTCGTGGTGGTAGGAGACAAGGCCGTACCTCGTAATCCAAGTATGATAGAGGCTTTCGCGATTTCACAATCAATTATGATTCCAGCGATTTTGATGATGGCAATTATGTATTCGGGAATGATGGTGATAACCTCAATGGGAATGGAAAAGGAAAACAAAACCCTGGAAACTCTCTTGACTTTGCCGGTAAGAAGAACCACTATTGTCGCGGGGAAAATGCTGGGTGCAGCCATAGTTGCCCTCATTATGGCCGGAATATATATGATAGGTTTTAGCTATTATATGTTCTCCATCACTCCCGGAACAAGTGGAGCAGCAATGACTGCGGTAAGAGAATTGGGTCTGGCAATGAGTCCCACAAGCTATTTCCTTTTAGGAATTTCTCTTTTTTTGGCTATTCTCACTGCTCTTTCCCTGTCTATGATTCTGGGATTATTTGTTCAGGACACAAAAAGTGCCCAGAGTATGGGTATGCCCATAGTGTTGCTGGTAATGCTCCCTTTCTTCGTGTTAATGTTCAAAGATATAGGAAGCCTTCCTCTTGCGCTCAAGGTCATTCTCTTCCTCATTCCGTTTTCCCATCCTACCATCGCGGTCAAAGCCCTCATCTTTCATAACTATCTTCCCGTGATAGGGGGTATGATTTATATGGCTGCATTTGCGGCCGGATTAATATACCTTGCCGTGCGTATACTTAGCACTGACAGAATATTAACCGCGCATCTTTCCTTGCGCAGACGAAAAAAATAGAGTGAATGGAATCCACAAAAAAGTGATCAGAAAGTAACAACCACCAGGTCAATTTTCCTAAAACTGGAGAATAGCTTTTAACTATTTGAGCTGTTCCTATGCTGTCATACCATTGTAAGGAATAATCAATTAATCCAAGATCCCCCGTGGTTGAGCTGTCACATAAAAATAGGACCGTCCCCTTTTTCTTGTTTATTCACTTAATCTATCGAGATATTTTTGGAAAATAGCTATCTCTTTTTTTAAGTAGAGTAATACCTGAGGGAACTCCTTAACCAGTGCTTTAATCTGTTCTTGCTCCAGGTAGAATCCATAAATATTGCGAAATACGTGGCGAAATCCCAAGTATTTTTGCAATTTTAGCTTAAGATCCTCAGAAATTAAAGGAGGCCGAACCCTCTTAATTTCCAAGCCCATATCGATAAGCAATTGTTTATGCCAATCCTCCCCCGCGGGTAATCCCCCATTGAGTTCCTGGGCTACCCGTCGAAAAATATTTTCAACACCATTATAAAAATCATGGAGGATAGAACCTGCTGCTCGTAAGTATAAATTAGAAACCTTCTTTTGGGATAAACGAGGCTTTAGGGTCTTTAGCTCCTCAAGAAAAGCATCTAAAGATAATATTTCTTGATTAATTTCACTTTGCAAACGTCTAATTACTTGCTTTTCTTTTGCAGGAAGTTTCATAGGCGCTCTCCTGTAGTAATAATTTTTTTTCGTAAGGATTCTTGGCAATTTTTTAAAGGTATAAGATTGAGGGGAAATTTGGTATCTAAGAGAAGTTCTCCCACAGCCTCAAAAAAGATACTTCCCGACAGTCCCTTTACAGCAAGGTCAATATCTGAGTTCTCATTGAATCGTTCCTCCTCCAGTAAAGAACCAAATAGATAAACATCTGTAGCTGAATATTTAGTATAAAGTATGTTAGCCAAAGCCTGAGCTTCCTGATAGGCTCTTCTCCTTAAATGTGCACGCTCTTTTTGCTTTTCAATAATACGTTTTTTCCATGCTCTGATATAAGAGTCATATCGAGATTCTTCTGTATGTAAAACAGCCACTTTCGCCTCCCAGAGACTTTCTCTCATTATCTATAAGTTATCCTATCACCATTCTTAACCTCTGTCAAGAAGCATGGTTAATACCCTTATTTTTACTGAAAATCAGGTGTGTTCTTGACAACATCAAGATAATACCTTAAGATGAGAAGGTTAAATTATAAACCAGTGCAGGTTTAATGTGGAGCGATAAATGCAAAAAAATAAAATTGTTCTTGATTTAGAGACCCAGAAAAGTTTTGATGAGGTAGGGGGCAGAAAGATGCATCTTCTAAAAGTATCTGTAGTGGGGGTCTACTCTTATCTTAATGATAAATACATAGCTTTTGAAGAGAAAGAAATTCCTGAGTTAGAAAAGGGACTGAAATCAGCAGATTTAATTATTGGTTTTAACATCAAAGGATTTGATCTTCCGGTTTTAAAACCTTATCTGTCCATTTCTATACACAATCTTCCTGTACTGGATATAATGGAAGAAATTGTAAGAGTAACCGGACACAGAGTAAGCTTGAACAGTGTTGCTCAGGCAACCTTAGGGAAAGAAAAAAGTGGAAGTGGATTAGATGCAATTAGGTTCTATCGGGAGGGCGAAATGGAAAAACTAAAGAGATACTGCCTGAATGATGTCCAAATTACTAAAGAAATTTATGAGTATGGGTTAAGATACGCAAAGTTATCCTTCACCTCAAAGTATGGCAAAGGTAAGCATTCCATCCCCATAAGCTGGGGTATTACAAAAAGAACGTGAATGCTAAAACTTTCAATTTGACAAAAGAGGAAAATTTACTATATGTTGATAACATAAGTGATGAATCTAGACTAATTCTAAGGGAAGGAGGTGAAAAATTTATTTTTAAATTAAAAAAATAAGGAGGAAAAAGTAATGAGAAGTAAGTGGTGGTTAATTTTAATAGGAACAATAATTTTAGGGTTAATGGTTTCTGTTGCAGGGGTAGCCCAGCCTGAATATGGAGGAACTTTAATTTTTGGAAGTGCTGGGGATGCCTGCAGATTAGACCCTGCAGATGTAACCGATGGGGAATCCATCCAACGTATGGATAATATCTTTGAAGGTCTGGTAGAATACAAATCTGGCTCTACAGAAATTCAACCTTGTTTAGCTGAGTCCTGGGATGTATCCGAAGACGGAATGGAACTTACCTTTTATTTAAGAAAAGGCGTTAAATTTCATGATGGAACAGATTTCAATGCCGATGCAGTTGTATTCTCTCTTGCCAGGCAGTATGATCCAAAGCATCCTTATCATCAGTATGGTGAGTTGGCCTATTGGGGATATATGTTCAGTGATATAGGGGAAGTGGCAAAGATTGACGATTATACGGTAAAAATTGTTTTAAAGGGAGCTAATGCTCCAATGTTGACAAGTTTAGCCATGTTCACGGCATGCATAGTGAGCCCGGCAAATGCTGAAAAAT
>JAUWJM010000086.1 GCA_030607715.1 Candidatus Aerophobota bacterium | reverse complement strand
TTTAATAAGCGAATAAAGCGTTCGGTAATTATAGTTTTTATCTTTTGGCCATGTAAAACGCCTCTCCCAGGTATCATATTTATCCAGAGTAATTTTTAAGGGATTTCCATGTCCCCATAAAAGAACACCCATATCACCATTAGCCAAAGGAATCCCCTCCTCCCACTCTAAAGGGGCTTTTTCATATAAAAGGTCATGTTGTCTTAAATATTCCTCCATATCGGGAAATATTAGCCCTACTACTGGATTATTTTCCTCTATCATTTTAAAGATCTCCTTTCCATTTTAGTCTAAATTTAGTGGATACTTTCCGTATTGGCAAACTAAATTAACCATATATTCATAATTTTCTGGGGGTACATTAAATATTTATCTTAATCTATATGAAAAACTTCTTCCATTTCTGCCCACCACTCATCAGGTTTTCTTGTAGGTAAAGGTTCTTGCATAGGCATAGTAATTTTCCACCACTCCTGGGTACGAGGGTCATCAGCCATCTTTTTCATATCAGATTTATAATCCTTACCGATATACTCAAAATAAGAAAATAAATAATTATCCTTAAGAAAAATAGAGTAATTTCTTATATTACATTCCTTAATCTTCTTTAATACCTCTGGCCAGACAGACTTATGATAGCGTTTATACTCTTCAATCTTCTCTGGCTTTATCTTAATTACCGAACCTATTCTTCGCATATTTATCCTCCTTACAGGGAAAGGCTTTAAGTCGATTTCACAAGCTTCCAGGGTTCAGGAGTTAATTTAAGGGTATAAACAGATACACCTGGTAATTCAGATGGAAGCTCAATAATTAAATTATCTTCCTTCTGTTCCCACTTTAGTTTTTTGTCACTTCCCAACACTTTAATAGTAGTTCCCTTTTGAACTCGTAACAATTTGAGAGTTATTTTTTCTTTAGGTTTTTCTAATAACATTGTATACAAATTATTTCCCTTCCTTGTAAACCGCACATTTATACCCTCTAAAGTGGTTCCCTCCGCTGTAACCCATGGTGATGTTCCATAAATAGCCTCACCATTAACCTTGAGCCAGTCTCCTATTCCTCTTAAACGTTTTACTTGAATTTTGGGGATAGTTCCGTCAGCTTTTGGACCTATATTCAAAAGTAGGTTCCCATTCTTACTAACCACATCTACCAATAATTTTATAAGTGAACCCGTTGACATATAATCTTTTTCTTCTTCTGTGCGGTTATAGCCAAAGGAAGTGCCAATA
Organism: Candidatus Aerophobota bacterium; assembly: GCA_030607715.1. The sequence continues at coordinate 5,788 of JAUWJM010000086.1, read as the reverse complement.
CCCCTGCATAGTTCCCATTTCTGTTTGACGAGAGTAAATTTTTTTTCATATTCAGGAGTCCAAAAGTCACCATGTTTATGCGAACAATCCCTGCCACAACGATCATTGACAGTAACTTTAGCAGGATCTTTCGCATGATTTAAATAGTAAGCCATTAATTCTTTACTTTTAAAACGATCAGAGGAAACTGCGCTGCTATCATCCCAGTATATATCTGGATTGTATCGATCAACAAGTTCTTCAAATAGCTTATGTACATAATCAACCTCATCCCACTTAAGAGGAAACTGATATCTGGCCCAGCTCTCAGTTCCTCCAGGACCCCATCCATAATCATAGTATAAACCCATTTTTAAATTCTGAGCACGGACTGCTCTGGTCAAATCTCCTACAAGATCTCTATGAGGACCCATATCCCCTGTGTTACGGGGGTTATATTTGCTTGGCCAGAGGGAAAATCCATCACAGTGTTTGCTAGTAAGAACTACGTATTTAGCTCCTATTTCCTTAAACAAATTCACCCATTCTTCTGGATTCCACTTCTCAGCCTTAAACATAGGAATAAAATCATCATACTTAAAATCATTTCCATAATGCTCACGATGATACTTCCATGTAGGCCCGTTTTTATATTTCATATTATCCCAGTACCACTCAGCATAAGGATTCATGGCACTTGCCTCTTTCTGTCTCATTTGCCCAGCCTTTACCTTCTCCCACAACTCTCTAATGTCTACCCTGGGAGCATATCCTGGGACTGAGTAAACTCCCCAATGAATAAAAATTCCAAACTTTGCATCGTTAAACCAGTCTGGAACTTTATGCTCATCTAAAGATTCCCATGTAGGCTTATAAATCTTTTTCGCATTATCATGCTTGTTACTCATAGTAACCTCCCCGTGCATAATTTAATAAATTGCATCTTTAATATTTCCCATATTTCTTGCCCACCTCATATAACGCCATAACATTCTCAGGTGGAACACCTGGCTGAATATTATGAGGTTGAGTGAATATAAAGCCTCCTTTTTAAACCACTCTTTTTCTTCATTATCCATTACAGGAATTTTATATCTTTCAATATCCTCTATTTTGTTAGCATCTTCAAGAGGCGCTTTTATAGAATCAAAATAAAATCCCTTTGAAGGAAGCTTATAGACATATCCTCCAGCTTCCCAAATATAGGAGCCATCCTCCATTCTTTTAGGATTAAAATCCCTGGAGATCTTAACAGGAGTGTTATCATGAGGAGTGGTCCAGTCTTTCCATCCTTTATCTCTTCTAATACCCATAAAGTCTCTTAATGGATATAGCGGGATCACATCTACATTGTATAAATCAACAATCTCATCGTCTATATAAACAAATAACTGGCTGGTGTCAGCTATTCTTACATCTTTATCTATGTTAAGTTTTTTTAACAATTTATCATATGCCTCTGCCAATATTGTAGATGCAGCCGTTCCTCCTAAATCAATCGGAACTCTATCTAAATTTTTCCTCTCTATCGCCGCTACTACTCTTTCGCGTGAGGTCATTTTAATTCCTCCTCTTCAAATTATCTTCAAGTAAGCTCATAAGATCGCCGCCAGGCTACTTTCTCTTCCTTTTTATTTCTGAGGTCAAAACCAACAGTATGCTTAACCATCAATATGTTCTTATGCTATGGATTTGGAATTTTCTTAAACTAATATCATAAGATAAATGGCCAAAGTTATCCTGTATCTCGACGTTGCTGATAAGTCTTAATATAGCGCCTTGCATACTTATCACGATTTAAGATTAAGTCAGCAGCCAAAATAGCCGGGCGTATTTTAGCCACATCCACAATAGGACAATTCACTCCCATAGCAATAGCGATAGTTATAAAAACACTATTAAGCAGGTTGCGGTCAGGCAAGCCAAAAGAAATATTACTGACTCCTATCGGCAAATTCACACCTAACTCAGCTTTAACTCTACGAATAGCTTCAATTACAACCAGGCCAGCTTCGGTATTTGCTCCCACTGCCAGGGCTAAACAATCAATAACAACATCCTTGCGAGAAATACCCATTGCTTCAGCTCTTTCCACAATTTTATGAGCAATAGCTACTCTTTGATTTATATCATCTGGTATACCATTATCATCCATTGTTAAGCCGATGACTGCAGTTCTATATTCCTTAACTAAAGGTAAAGTCTTATTTAAAGAATGCTCTTGACCTGTAACGGAGTTAATGAGAGGTTTGGCTCGGTAAACCTTGAGGGCTGATTCTAAAGCCATAGGATTAGCGCTATCAAGACACAAAGGAACATCTACTGTGTCCATTACTATCTGTACAACCTGTGGAAGTAAAACTGTTTCATCTCCACCAAGTATACCTACATTGATATCAAGAACATCTGCCCCTGCTTGTACCTGAGATAAAGCTTCTTTACGTACAAGTCGTAAATCACCATTTTGTAATGCTTTAGTTAACTTTTTCTTTCCTGTAGGATTAATCCGCTCACCAATAAGAACTGTTGGTCGCTCACCGCTAATAATTACTTCTTTTGTTGCACTTGTTAATTTAGTTTCCATTTACTACCCTTTTTATAAATTATCCAGGATATTTAAAGGGGACAATGTTTCGCATTTTCCCCTCAACGCTGAAGCTGCTCCCCCTTTTCCGGTACCTTATTTACTAACTTATCCAAAGAAATTATTCAAATTCCAGGTATAGTAAAAAGAGCATTAAGATTACTATACTCCTAAATATGTTGCATGGAGAAAGATCTTCTCAAAATTAGGAGCCGCTGCTAATTCAATGTAGGAAGTCTTGCAAGCTATAGCTTGCGCTTCAGCTCGTTTATTATTAGAAAGCAAAGCAAGTTTAGCTCCTATACCAGCGGCATTCCCTACTTGCTGAAAACGGTCTAAAGATAGCAATGGTAACATTCCAATACTCACAGCACTCATTACATTTATATAACTGCCAAAGGCCCCAGCAATAATTACCTTTTTAATCTCTTTCTCAGAATGACCCCTTTTTTGTAAAAGTACTTTAATCCCAGAAAGTATAGCTGCCTTAGCTAATTGTATTTCTCGCACATCTTTTTGAGCAATAGTAATCGCCTGAGAATTACCCTGTTCTTCCTCATCAACCAGTACGAATTCGCGTTGCTTTTTGTGGATACGCACTCGCGGACGATTATTTATTCTTCCATCTCTATTTATTATACCAGCTAAGTAAAGTTGAGCTACAGCATCTAAAATACCAGAACCGCAAAGACCAATTGGCGGTACTCCCCCAATAGTCTCATATTTAACCTGGTTATTTATTAATTGCACTCGTTCTATAGCTCCATTAGCAGCTCGCATCCCATTCTTAATATGAGCTCCTTCAAAGGCAGGACCAGAGGCACAGGAAACACTGCTTATTTCGCCATTATCTATTAAGGAAATTTCAGTATTAGTACCAATATCTAATGCTATTACCAAACCTTTATCTTTCCATATTTCTTCTGTAGCTAACAACATAGCTACATGATCAGCCCCTACAAAACCAGCAATATTAGGCAATAAGTGTACATAAGCTCCTGGGGCAATACATAAACCTATATCACGTGCTTTAATATTTAAAGCCTTTCCTAACACGGGAATAAACGGAGAAACTGCTAACTGTTCCACTGGTAGATGCAGTAATAAATGATGCATTACGGTATTTCCTACTATTACTGCCTCTAAGATTTCTTTCGATTTAGTATTAGTCTTGTTGCATAAATCAGTTACTAACTGATTGAGTGCTTTTACGACTGTTTTCTGTAATTTTATGGCCTTAGCTGGCGATTCCATTGCATAAGTAATGCGCGAGACAATATCTTCCCCACAACTAATTTGAGGATTCATAATCCCCTGGGTAGCTAATGTTTCTCCAGTACTTATATCAAGTAAGTAGCCAACTATCGTGGTAGTACCCAGATCTATAGCCAGCCCTAATTGATGGCTGGATAAAGGATTAACGGCTATTACCTCATTGTCTTTTAATGAAACCTGAGCTTCCCAATTCCAGGATCGCAATGAAGAAGAGAGATTTCTAAGAACATCTATATCAATATTCTTGCAATGCAGATTGTATTGACGATTTAGCGTTTCTATTATACGCTTATCATCAGCCTGCAAATCCGACAGAGATGGAGATGATGTTTGTATGTGATAAGAGTTAATAGACAATTCCCGATCAACACTAATCTCCGGTCCCTCTACCTGGATGCGTTGTGGTGTAGTTAACGATTCCAATGGAATTCTTACTTTACAATCACTATTTATATAAGCCTGGCAAGCTAAACGACAACCATCCTTTAGCTCCTGGGATGAGAAGCTCTCCAACTCATTGGAGGTTGGTTTTGAAACAGATCCTTTTAAAATTTGAATTTTACAACAATGAAACTTTCCAAGACCCCCGCATAAGCTAATTATACCTACCCCTAATCGGTGTGCACAGTCCAGAAGTGACTCATTATCCCGACATTTTCCTCGTTTGCCCACTGGCTCAAAATCAACATTATAAAATCTCATAATTGTCATCTAATATAACTCAAAATCTTCAAGTTTTTGTTTTCAGTATTGATCAAAGCCCTATGCATATGGGTAATTGGGTGATTTCAAATCTTTCTTATAAGCTTCCCATTCCTCATTAGTTATCAATCCCTTTTTCCTATAGTATTCTCTTGCCTCTTTTAATATCCTTTCTATATCATTCTCCTGGTTATCAGTTAAAGGAGGGTCCACTTTATGTGTAGCTAATATTTCATCCATTCTTTCCTTTGCATAATCAATACAATCCTTTTTCCCTGTTTTCAACCATTCAGGATAAGTTAATCTATCAGCCACTTTTGGCACAAATTGCTCCTTTTTCCACCATTTTCTGGTATGAGCTTTATTTAGATAATGGCCTGGAATCGGTCCAACTTCATTTATTAAATCCAGAGCCATAGTTTCGTCGTTCACTTCAATTCCTTCTAAAAAACGCCCAATCATACCAACTAAATCATCGTCTATTATTGCCTGAACAGGATGAAATGCAAGCTCACCATATAAAGCACCTTGAATCCATATTGTATTTGTTCCTGATAAAGCACCAATAAATGATGTAATTGTCTTCTCATAAGCAGCCTGATAGTCTATTTTCTTTGAGCTGGGAAAACTAACTCCACCATCTGTAGGTATCTCATATTTTCGCCAAATCTGATTAAATGCTGCCTGGTGTAATGAAATTCCTATAGCACCAAATGCAGGAGAGCCTGACCTCATATTCTGTGGAAATCCAAAATCTTGGACTATTACCCTGGTTCCTGGTTTTATTAGCTGTGCTAATACTATTCCAGCTGTTATTTCAGCATTACTGCTTATCAGTGAGCCAACAATAGTGGCTGGTGAAGTTCCTCCATACGCACTACCGGATGTTATCAGAAGAATAAATCCAGCTTCAATAACTCTATAAGCACTCTCAACCGCATCGCTATAAAACGTTAAAGGTGGTGCAGCGGCCATTGAAGTTCGTAATTCAGCTCCGACTGCTTTAGCCATTTCTATATTAAATACTTCACACCCCATTGAATAATTAGCACAGGTGAACTTGCTTGAATTCCTTAATCTCGCAGCAAGGCCTTCTGGCATAGGCATAACAGAAGGAATATTCTTAAATCCAAACCATGGTGTATACCAGGGAACAATATGAATATTATCTAATGCATCAAGAACTGTTATAGCATCATAGTATTCTTTTCTTGTAGGCGTTTTAGGCTCCCAGGTATCTAAATCAAT
>JAUWJM010000046.1 GCA_030607715.1 Candidatus Aerophobota bacterium | reverse complement strand
GACTTCATACCTCTACTTATTTTCAGTCAGCCCTGGTTGTTCAATATCCTTATCTCGCTGCTCGGTTAGGAGATTTCTTATCCAAATTTTTTCGGAATAGCTCAACTCAAGTAGTAATAAGTCCAGCCATTGGAGGGATTATTATTGGTCAGGAAGTAGCTAAAGCATTAGAGACTCGATCTATCTTTGCTGAAAGGAAAAAGGGGAATTTGGCGCTGAGAAGAGGATTTAAGATCAATCCAGGAGAAAGAGTATTGGTAATTGAAGATGTGATTACCACTGGAGATTCAGTTAGAGAATTAATAAAGATTATAGAGGAAGATCGGGCAGAGTTAATAGGTGTAGGATGTTTGGTAGATCGAAGTGGCGGGAAGGTAAGTTTTGTTTGGAATCCAAATAAAGGCTCCTTATCAAAGAAAGTTAAATTTAAGAGTTTAATTTGTCTTAATGCGGAAACGTATCATCTGAAAGAATGTCCCTTGTGTCGAAGAAAAATTCCCCTGATTAAACCAGGGAGCAGAGGGGAAAAGAGGGATTTTTTTGCAAGATAGGCTTGTATACAGGAAATTAATAAAATCTCATGATCTTCACTCTTTTGAGGTACGAATCAAGGAAAGCAATCTTTTAGTTTTAGCTGACAGAAAATTAACTAAAGAGACAGAAGATGCCCTGTTGAGTTATAGAAAAGATATAGAGCAGTATATATATAAAAATTCTCTGTTTAAGAGAACTTTTAAGCCTTTGCCAGTGAAAAACGATATGCCTTCTATTGTGAGGACTATGGCCGAGGCTGCTCAAAGAGCAAATGTAGGTCCAATGGCTGCTGTTGCTGGAGCGATAGCAGAGTTTGTAGGGAAAGAGCTTTTAAATTACTGCAGACAGGTTATAGTTGAGAATGGTGGAGATATCTTTATGCAGGTTGAAAAAGAAAGAAGCGTAGGTATCTATGCAGGGAACTCTCCTCTTACAAGTAGGATTGCTCTGCAAATAGAACCAACAGATACTCCTCTGGGTATATGCTGCTCTGCAGGAACTTTTGGCCACTCTACAAGCCTGGGAAAAGCTGATGCAGTGATAATACTTTCCTCCTCTACAGCTTTAGCTGATGCAGTAGCCACAGCTACCGGTAATCTAATTAAAGAGGAAAGTGATATTAAAAAGGGGTTGCTTTTCTTAAAGAATATACCGGAGATTAAGGGAGGATTAATTATAAAGGGTAAACAAATGGGTGCCTGGGGAAAACTTAATATAGTGAAAAGGAATTGAAAATGTTTGAATATTTAAAAAAAATATGGGAGTTCCTTAAATCAAAAGTTGATAGAAGAAAACTACGAATTTACTGTTTATTAGGTGGCATAGGAATAGCTGTAGTAGTGAGTTTTTGGATATATGTGGATCAAATGAAAAATCTATCTTTTCAGAAATTTAGAGAGGCTACTTCTTATTATACAGAGGCTAAAGGAGAGGAGGAAAAAGAAAAAGCAATACAGGGATATAAAAAAGCCAAATCTCTTTACGAACAATTAGTTTCTCGATATCACTGGATTAACAATCGAGACAAGATTCTTTTTAATTTATCTAATTGCCTCTATGCTCTAAAAGAATATGATGGGGCTGTTAAAGTGTTAAAGAAATTGATAGAAAGTTACCAGGATAGCTATTTTCTTCCCTGGGTGGAATTAAAATTAGCCAGTATTTACGAAGAAGAAAAGAAGTATTCTTTGGCTATTGAAGTTTATAAAAAAATCCAGGAAAAATATGGTGACAGTTCAGTAGCTCCGGAAGCTATATCTGGTATAGGTAGATGCCAGGAACTTTTAGGGAAGAAAAAGGAAGCTCTTGAAAGTTATCAAATTTTAGTCTCTCGTTATCCTTTGTCTGAGGAAGCAAAAATAGGAGAGATGAAAATTTCAGAATTAAAATGAATATCTTCCTGAACCAAAAGTCAATGCTATTGACAAAATACTTTTAATTCATAGGATTTATAAGAAAAAGGAGGGCAAGTAAAGTGGTATCGGACAAAAGAAGAAAAAGAGCAAAAATAGCTAAACATAAGAGAAAGAAAAAACGTCGGGCTAATCGCCATAAAAATAAGTAAGCCCAGTAAGATAAGTCTGTCTAATGGAGTAAGAATGATGATAGATAAATTGAAGCAGGTAAGAGTACGTTTTGCTCCCAGTCCTACAGGAGAACTGCATATTGGAGGAGTGAGAACAGCTCTTTTTAACTGGCTTTTTGCCTGTCATCATAAAGGAAAGTTTATTCTTCGGATAGAGGATACCGATATCCTCCGTTCTCGAAAGAATTTTATCAATTCATTGATAAAAGACTTGGAGTGGCTAAGTCTAAATTGGGATGAAGGTCCTGGAATAGGAGGGGATTGTGAACCTTATTTTCAATCTCAAAGGCTGGATATTTATAAGCATTACGCTGAAAAGCTGCTAAGGGAAGAGAAGGTTTATCCTTGTTATTGCACTCAAGAGGAACTACTTCAACGAAAACGCAAAATGCAGAAGGAAGGAAAACCCCCTGTTTATGATGGCCATTGCCGTAATCTCTCCTTAGCTCAGAGGGAAAAATTAGAAGAGGAGGGTAAAAAACCAGCTATAAGATTTAAGGTGTCACCGGAGGGAATTGTCAAAGTGAAAGATTTGCTCAGGGGAGAGATTAACTTTGAAAGTAAAATTTTAGGGGATTTCATTATATTAAAATCAGATGGGACTCCCACTTTCAATTTTGCTAATGTAATTGATGATTATTTAATGAAAATAACCTGTGTAATAAGAGGAGACGATCATCTTTCCAATACTCCTCGACAGATACTTATTTATCGAGCTTTAAATTTTGGTCCTCCTTCTTATGCCCACATACCAATGATCCTGGGCAAAGATGGAGCAAAGCTAAGCAAAAGGCATGGAACTACATCCATTACTTATTATAGAGAAAAAGGGTATCTTCCCTGGGCTGTAATAAACTATCTCTCTCTTCTGGGTTGGTCTACGCCAGATAGCCAGCAATTTTTCACCAAAGAGGAGCTTATTAAAAAGTTTTCTCTTGAGAGGGTAGGTAAAAGTTCTGCTATTTTCGATCCTCAGAAATTGGAATGGATGAATGCTGAGTATATAAGAAAAATGGACACGGATGAGCTTGCCGAATCATTGATTCCTTACTTAAGAAAAAGGGGATGGATTAAAGATGAGGTTGATTCGGTTACTCATAGGAAGATATCTCGTATTACTGAACTGGAAAAAGATAGACTGCGCACTTTATCTGACATTACTGAATTAGCAGATTTTTTCTTTGAAAAAGATTTTATCTATGATACTAAAGCAGTTAAGAAGAAATTGCAAAAGGATTATGTCCCTTCTCTTTTAACAAAAATAAAGGGTGAAGTAGAGCAGTTTAGTAAGTTTGATGAGGAAAATTTAGAAGAGACTTTGAGGAAAATATCTGATGAATTATCTCTTTCTCCAGCTAAGGTTTTTCACCCCTTAAGAGTAGCTCTCACTGGGAGGATGAGAGGCCCAGGACTTTTTGAACTGGCGGCAGTGTTAGGTAAAGAAGAAGTTTTGAGAAGAATTGATAGAGCATTGGAAATGCTTAGGAAGAGCGGCGCAGATCTAAAGACCTGAGCTATATAATAATGACAAAAAGTGTAGTGCAGACCTTCAGGTCTGCTTAAATTCATCTTTGGGGGATCGGCTAGGGGTAGGCCGCGAGACTCTGGATCTTGTAACGGAGGTTCGAATCCTCCTCCCCCAGCCAAGTTGGCGCCATCGTCTAGGGGTTAGGACAGGTGGTTCTCAGCCATCAGACCGGGGTTCGATTCCCCGTGGCGCTACCACAGTAAAAATAGCCTTGCTATTTTTACTTGAAACACAAGATTTCATCAATAATAGAAGGGAGGCTCCAGAGGGGTATCCCCCTAATGTATTTTGAACACAAAGTATGATATATTCGGGATAGGCAATGCATTGATAGATTTTTTAATAGAAGTTAATGATGATGAATTATTAGAGTTTAATCTAAGAAAGGGTCAGTTCCATCTAATCAATGAAGAAAATTCAAAGAAATTATTGACAAAGATTGAAAACTACAAGGTTAAGATTTCGCCAGGTGGAAGTTCTGCAAATACATTGTATGGAATAGCAATGCTTGGTGGGAATGTAGCTTTCTGTGGCAAAATAGGTAGAGATAATTATGGTGATATATTTAAAGAAAAAATGTTTAATAGCGGAGTGAAACCTAAATTAGTTAGATCAGAAAAAGTAACCGGCTATGCAATAACATTTATAACCCCGGACAGCGAAAGAACATTTGCGGTGTATTTAGGGGCAGCATTGCATTTAAAAAAGGCTGATATTTTCTTTGAGGATTTAAGACGCAGCAGGATATTGCATATTGAAGGTTATCAGCTTGAAGATGAGCAGTTAAGGCAAACCTCATTGTATGCAATGCAGTTTGCTAAAAATCATAATATAAAGATTAGTATTGATTTAGGTGATTCAGGTATAGTAGATAGAAATAAAGCGGATATTAAAAAGATAATTGAGAAATACGCTGATATTGTTTTTGCAAATAAAGATGAAGCTAAAGCTCTTGTTGGCTTAGAGCCATTAGAGGCATTAAATAAAATAGCTAAATTAACAGAGATAGCAATAGTAAAAGTTGGCGAATATGGATCATACATTAAGAAAGGTAACACGATATATAAGACTCCAGGCTATAAAGCAAAAGCAGTGGATACAACCGGCGCTGGTGATATGTTTGCAGCAGGAGTTTTATATGGCATCTGCTGTAACTATGATCTAAAAATTTGTGGCCATATAGGTAGCTACTTTGCAGCTAAAGTTGTTGAGGCAATCGGTGCCAGATTGGAGCACATTGATCAAAAAGAAGTTGAAAAATTGATAAAAAAGGTAGAAGCGTTAATGCGTGAATGCGTAGAAAAGACAAAAGGCTAAGGGTAAAACAAAGGAATAATGCGTTGATGCGTAAAACCAGATAAACGAGATTTGGGATGATAATAATGGAAAAAAAGATAAGTTATTTGAATGATAAGGAAAAAAAGGTTATAGAGTCTTTTGTAAAAGAGTTAAGAGAGAAATTAGGTGATGATATTGTCTCTATTCGACTTTTTGGTTCAAAAGTAAAGGGTGATTTTAAAGAAGATTCGGATATAGATATATTTGTCTTGGTAAAAGAAAAAAGGAAAGTGAGAGATAAAATAAGTGATATAGCAGCAGATTACTTTTTTGAAACTAATATTCCCTTATCCCCTATAGTATACAGTCTATTTGAGTATAAAAAAAATAAGGAATTAAATTCATTTTTCATTGAAAATGTGGAAAAAGAAGGAATTGCTTTATGAGAATAGAATTAGCTAAGTATAGATTAAATAGGGCAAAAGAGATTTTAAAGGAAAGTAAAGATTCCCTACTGCAAAAACATTTTGCTCTTTCTGTGAATAGAAGTTACTATGCAATGTTTACCTCAGCAAGAGCTCTTCTTGCATTAAAAGAAAAGGATAGCAGTAAACATTCTGGTGTAATTGCTTTGTTCAATCAATACATAATAAAACCAGGTATTTTCCCAAAAGAATATAGCAAATTTTTACCAAAAGCTAAAGATATTAGAGAAAATGCTGATTACGGTGATTTTGTAGAGATCACCGAGGAAGATGCGCAAATTCAACTTAAGAATGCTAAGAGGTTCACTGAGGAAGCGGAAAAAGCAATGCAAAGAATGATTACAAAAGCTGAAAATGGATAAGCTTTAAACAAAAAGGAGATTTTAATGAAAACCTATATACCTAAGGCTGAGGAGATCAAAAAGAAATGGTATCTAATTGATGCAAAAGATAAGATTTTAGGTAAATTAGCAGTTAAGATTGCTCAAATTCTCTCGGGGAAGAATAAAGTTCTTTATACTCCTCATATGGATACAGGGGATTTTGTAGTGGTTATTAATGCTAAGAAGGTGAGAGTAACAGGAGGAAAAGAAAAGAAAAAAATCTACTATCATCACTCTGGATATCCAGGAGGATTAAAGGAAAGAACTTTTGAGGATATGTTAAAGAGAAAGCCAGGGCAGATTATTCAAAAGGCAGTGAAAGGTATGATTCCTAAAAATAAACTGGGCAGAAAGATGCTGAAGAAACTTAAGGTTTATCCTGAAGCTGAACATCCTCATCAGGCTCAAAATCCAGAAAAGATAGAGGTATAGGAAAAAGATGAGTCAAACCTTAAGAGAAAAAATTGAAGAGGCTAAATGTTTTATTGAACAAAAAAGAAAATTAAAACCAGAGATTGGGATAATATTAGGGACAGGATTGGGCAAGTTAGTAAATGATATTGAGGATCAATCGGTAATATCTTATAAGGATATCCCTTCTTTTATTGTCTCCACCGCTCCTGGTCATAGGGGAAATTTAATCTTAGGGAAATTAAAAGGGAAAAAAGTGGTAGTAATGCAGGGAAGATTTCACTTTTACGAAGGATACTCTTTAGAAGAAGTTACCTTTCCGATAAGGGTTATGAAAGCTTTAGGGATAAATATACTAATTGAGTCAAATACTGCTGGAGGAATGAATCCTAATTTTAAAGCTGGTGATTTGATGCTCATTACTGACCATATTAATTTAATGGGAAATAATCCACTTATTGGTCCCAATGACGATAAAATAGGTCCACGTTTTCCCGATATGTCCGAACCTTACGATAATAAGCTAATTGAACTTGCTGAAAGAATTGCTTTAGAGGAAAGGATAAAAGTTCATCGAGGAGTTTATCTGGGAATTAGTGGTCCTAGCCTTGAAACCAGGGCTGAATATAAATTCTTAAGAATGATAGGTGCAGATGCTGTGGGTATGTCTACTGTTCCTGAGGTAATTGTAGCCAAACATAGCAACCTACAAGTATTGGGGATAAGTTGTATCACTGATGAATGTATCCCGGATAGATTAAAGCCTGTAGATCTTCCTACGATTGTTCATGTAGCACAAAAAGCAGAACCACAAATGAGAAGATTAGTAGAAAGGGTGATAGCTGAGATTAAAGAAACTGCTATTTAGCCATTAATTATCACTAATTATCACGAATAATTATTTTATTATGTAATTTCATGATAAGTTCAACTGTTTTGTGTGATAAATTTTTATACAGAATTTCACTTTTTCTTTGTGTAAATTCGTGGCTAATAGTCATAAAAGGAAAAATGAATGAATTATAGCAAAACTCTTAACCTCCCCCGAACAAAATTTCCTATGCGAGCTCGACTTTCTGAAAAGGAGCCTCACATTTTAAGTTTTTGGAAAGATAAACAGATATATCAGAAAATTAGGGAAAAAAGGAAAGGCAACCCCAAGTACATTCTCCATGATGGCCCTCCCTATGCTAATGGAGATATTCATTTAGGCCAGGTTCTAAACAAAATTCTCAAAGATGTAATAATTAAGTACAAAACCATGCAAGGTTATGATTCTCCCTTTATTCCAGGATGGGATTGTCATGGTTTGCCTGTTGAAAACCAGTTATTTAAAAAATTAAATACTACTAAAGAGAAGATTTCCCGCACAATTTTTAGAAAAAAAGCAAGGGAGTACGCTCTTTACTTTGTAAAAAAGCAAGGAGAAGAATTTAAAAGACTGGGAGTTTTTGGTAGATGGGACAGGCCCTATCTTACTATGAATTTTGACTATGAGGGAGAAATTGTAACCTCTTTTGGTGAACTTGCTAAAAGAGGCTATATTTACAGGGGTTTAAAGCCAATTCATTGGTGTTTTAACTGTCAAACAGCTTTAGCTGAAGCAGAGATAGAATACCGGGAAAAAGAATCTCCTTCTATTTATGTTAAATTTTCACTTGACAAAGATAATCTTCCCTTTTCTACTAATCTACCAGTTTATATTCTAATCTGGACAACTACTCCCTGGACACTTCCAGCTAATCTTGCCATTGCCCTTAATCCGAATCTGGATTACATCTTTGTGGAAACAGAGAAAGAAGTTATTTTAATAGCTAAGGATTCTCTTAAGAGACTTGAGGATAAATTTAACTGTAAAGTTAAAAAGATTCTATTTAGTTGCCAGGGAGAAAAACTTGAGAGATTGAGCTATACTCATCCTTTCAATTTACGAGAAGGTAAAGTATTACTGGCAGATTTTGTTAATGTGGAGGAAGGAACAGGGTGCGTTCATATAGCCCCAGGTCATGGTGAGGAGGATTATTCCTTAAGTTTAAAATGTGGGCTTCCTGTTTTTTCTCCTGTGGATGATGAGGGAAAATTTACCTCAGAGGTTAAGGAATTTCAGGGCATACCTGTTTTTAAAGCTAACAAGCTAATTCAGAGGAAATTGGCAGAAAAAAATTTTTTATTAGCTCAGGAAAAAATTCAACACTCCTATCCTCATTGCTGGAGATGTGGTTTTCCTCTTATCTTCAGAGCTACTCCTCAGTGGTTTCTAAATGTGGATAAGCACAGGTTAAGAGAAAAAGCAATAAATAGGGTCAGTTCCCAGGTAAAATGGATTCCTTCTCGAAGTCAAACTCGAATGATAAGTATGTTAAAGGAGCGTCCTGATTGGTGTCTTTCCCGTCAAAGATACTGGGGGGTGGGTATCCCAGTGATTTACTGTCAAAGTTGTAAAGAGGCTATAATTGATGAACGTATCATTAAAAAAGTAAAGAGCCTGGTCGTTAAAAGAGGATCTGATGCCTGGTTTAATACAGAGGTAGAATCATTTCTTCCTGATGAGTTTTGCTGTCCTAAATGTGGAGGGAAACATTTTAAAAAAGAAGAAGATATAATTGATGTGTGGTTTGAATCTGGAATTTCTCATCAAGCAGTCGTTGCTCAAGAAAAGTCTCTAAGAGATCCTGTTAATCTTTATCTGGAAGGTTCTGATCAACACAGGGGATGGTTCCAAACCTCTCTTCTCACATCTTTGTCCCTCAAGGAGAGGCTTCCTTTTCAACAAGTCCTTACTCATGGCTTTGTTGTAGATCCTCAAGGGAAAAAGATGTCCAAATCCTTAGGTAATGTAATTGATCCTCAAGAAATCATAAATTCTCTGGGGGTAGATACATTAAGACTATGGGTTTCCTTAGAGGATTATACTGAAGATATTAGAATTTCTCAGGAAATTCTTAACTATACAGTGGAGATTTATCGTAGAATGAGAAATACCTTTAGGTTTATTTTGGGAAATCTCTATGATTTTTCTTTAGAAAAAGATACATTAGAACCTCATCAGCTTCGAGAGATAGATCGGTACATAATATCCAAACTTCAAGGTCTGGTAAAAAAGGTAACCGAAAAATATGAAAATTTTAAATTTTATGAAGCTGTGCATATACTCCATAATTTTGCCAATGGCGATTTAAGTGCCTTCTACTTTGACGGCTTAAAAGATAGATTATACACTTTTTTAGCTGATTCTCAGGAAAGAAGATCTGCTCAAACTGTTCTATTGGAACTACTTATCACTTTAATTAGGCTAATTGCTCCTGTTCTTTCTTTTACGGCCGAGGAAGTCTGGGGGTACTTAAAAAAAATTGATAAAAAAACAGAGGAAAGTGTATTTTTAAGTGAATGGCCAAAGATAAGAGAGGAGTTTAGAGATTTAAATCTGGAGAAAAAGTGGAATAAAATTTTATCGGTTAGAGAGTTGTCTTTAAAAAAATTGGAAGAAGTTAGAAGCTCAGGAGAGATTAGCTCTTCCCTGGAAGCTAAGTTACTAATAGAGGCACCTTTTTCTTTAATCTCTCTTTTGAAAAGTTTGGGCAATGAGTTAAAAGAAGTTCTTATTGTATCCCAGGTTGAATTAAGAGAAGCTGAGGAATTAAAGATTTACGCAGAAAAAGCCCGGGGTAAAAAATGCCAACGCTGCTGGAACTACAGTGTGTATGTGGAAAAAAACAAAGATTATCCTCATCTATGCGAGAGATGCTCAAAAGTGTTAAGTCAGTAAGGGGGTCAGGTCTTGCAATCACGCAATTTTTAACTTTCTTTCTCTTAAGTGCATTTTTCGACCAAATAAGTAAATTCTGGGTTACTCAGATTCTTTCCCCGGGTAATTCTATCCCCCTTATAAAGAATATTCTTTATCTTTCCTATTTTAAAAATAAAGGGTTAATCTTTGGTTATTTAGCCCTCCCTTTTTCTCTAATAGTTATACTAAATATATTGGTGTTATTTTTAATAGTTGTTTGGGGGATAAGCCCTGTTAGATGCTTGCTATCTAATAGGGTAAAGTTGGAAAAGACAAAAATGGTGAGAATTACTCTGGGTATAATTGGAGGAGGAGTTGGAGGAAATTCTTGTGATAGAATTTTCAGAAAAGGGGTTATTGATTTCCTTGATTTTAAAATTTGGCCTGTATTTAACTTAGCTGATGTTTTCATAGTGATAGGAGTAGTTTTGTTAGCTCGAGAGATTTTAACTCAAACTCAGTAAGTATGAGGCCTGACCCCTATATATACACAGTTTTAAAGAATACACCTTTCTTTACAGTTACCAGCCTTTATCTTTGCCTCAAATTTAGAAATGTATTTGACAAAGTTTATGGGGTCAGGTCTTTCAATCACACAATTTTAACTTTCTTTTTCTACTCATTTTGTAACCCTGCTGATTGCAGAATAATGAATCCCTAATTGCTGAGCTATTTGCTTTATAGTATACCCGTGTTGAGTATAACCTCAAAAATTAATTTGTCTCTTTACATCCTCATTCCTGGTTGTTTTTTTATCCAATAACTCAGAATTTTAGAGGTGCTTATTTGACACCTTCTCAGTTTATAAGTATATTACTATTGAAAAGTGAATAAAGATTATTACTTTAAAATAAAGGAAAATAAAAAAGAAAGAGTGGATAGTTTCCTTAAACATTCTCTTTCCTCTTTTTCCCGAAATTTCATTCAACAGCTCATTGAAAGTGAGAAAGTCACAGTAAATGCAAGAGCAGTTAAAAGCTCTTATTCTCTTAAAAAAGGGGATGAGGTGCGAGTTGTTCCTCCTCCTCCTTTGCCTTTAACTGTGCCTGCAGAACCTATTCCTCTGAATATTATCTGGGAGGACAATGATCTTTTAGTAGTTAATAAACCAGCTGCATGGTGGGTGATTCGTACAAGTTTTAAAAAAAACGGGAAATTGGTTACCGCATACGTAACCAATAAACTTGATTTGGGTATTTTGGGTGGACGTT
>JAUWJM010000097.1 GCA_030607715.1 Candidatus Aerophobota bacterium | reverse complement strand
CACTTGATATTTTTTTTGGCCTGGGGCAATTTAACTTCATGATAAACCCCTTTTTTTGCCCTGTACCAGGATTCCAAAGATGGAGATTGAGAGATCAAAATTACAGGAAAATTTTCTATCTCTCTTCTTTTAACTGCTACCTCACGGGTGTGATATCGAGGTACTTTTTTTTGTTTATAAGAAGAGTTTTCTTCCTCATCTATTATTATCAAACCTATCTTAGGAAAGGGAGCAAAAATTAATGAGCGTGTTCCTATGGCTAAACTAACTTCCCTTTCCTTCATTCTCAGCCATCTTTCGCATCTTATTCGCTCAGAGAGTCTGCTGTGAAAAATTACTATCTCTTTATCAAAGTCCTTTTCCAGAGCTTTCTTTAAAGAATAAATATGATTTATCTCTGGAACAATTAAAATAACATCCTTATCTTCTTCTCTTACCCTTTGGATAATTTTTCTATAAAAATTTATTTTTTCTTCCCCGGGGTAAACTAAGAACACCCCCTCCTTATTATTAATAACAGATTTCTTTGGTTTGGTCCCTATTTGAGGGAAAAGGATATCTGAAATCAATGAATAATTTTTCTGGTAAGTTTCAACTTGAGGGAAAGAAGATACTTGGTACGCTGTAGTTGGGGAAAACTTAAAGGGGAAAATACAGTGAAGAGCCTGGCCAAAAGAACAAAAATAATAATCGCTTATCCATCTGGCCAAGGAAAAAAAATTATCTTTTAAAGGGGGGGCCTCATCGATTATCTTAATTATTTCCTTTAGCTTATTTTTTGTCTTTGGTTTATCTTTTTGTTTTTTTACAATAAAACCTGTTAATTTCTTTTTTCTAAAGGGAGCTAAAACCCTTTGACCAATCTTTACCTGGGAGATAAATTTTTGAGGGATCTCGTAAAAAAAGGGTCTATTTAAGGGCAAATTAAAAACAACCTGAATATATTCCTTGCTTTTCACTTCTCACTCTTCACATATTTCAATGTGTAATTCTTTAAGTTGCTCTTTTTCAACCAAGGAAGGAGCTTGAGTTAACAGGCATATTCCTCTTTGAGTCTTAGGAAAGGGGATTACCTCTCTTATAGATTTTTCCCCAACTAAAATCATCACCAACCTATCCAAACCTAATGCTATCCCTCCATGAGGAGGGGCTCCTGAGGATAGGGCATCTAAAAGAAAACCAAATTTTTCTTTTTGTTGCAGCTTAGAGATACCCAACATTTCCAGCACTATTTCCTGCAATTTTCTTTGATGAATTCTTATACTACCTCCTCCAATTTCCTCTCCATTTAAAACAATATCGTAGGCTCGAGATTTTACCTTTTCTGGATATTTCTCTAAAAGAGGAATATCCTCCTGTCGGGGAGAGGTGAAAGGATGGTGTAAGGATGATAGCCTATCTTGCTCATCCCTTTCAAATAAAGGAAAATCTACCACCCATAATAATTGATAAGTATCCTCAGGGATAAGATTAAACTTTTCAGCTAAGTGAAGGCGAAGCTGGCCTAAAGATTCATTTACTATTTCTTTCTTATCGGCAATTATAAGAATGGCATCTCCTTTCTTTGCTCCAGTCTCAGTTATCATTTTTTCAATATCTTGAGGGGAAAAGAACTTTAAAATAGGAGATTTTACCCCTGTTTCAGTAATAAGAAACCAACTTAACCCTTTAGCCTGGTAAATGGAAACCCAACTAATTAAATCATCTAAATCTTTGCGGGAAAGACGAGCACCTTCTCGTAGAGCTATTCCTTTAATCTGCCCCCCTTTTTTTATCACTTTAGAAAAAACTTTAAATTTTCCGCCTTGAGCTAAAAAAGAGAGGTCCTTTAATTCCATGCCAAATCTTATATCTGGTTTATCGCTACCATAACGATTTACAGCCTCCTCGTAGGTAAGGCGAGGGAAATTAGATGGTAGAGTTACATTTAAAGTTTCTTTAAATACAGTTCTTAGCATTCCCTCAATTAATTCAAATATGTCCTCTTCCTCAATAAAAGAAAGTTCTATATCAATTTGAGTATGTTCTGGTTGCCTGTCTGCTCTTAAGTCTTCATCTCGAAAGCATCTAACTATTTGAAAATAACGATCAAACCCGGCAACCATAATAAGCTGTTTAAACAGTTGAGGAGATTGAGGTAGGGCATAAAATTCTCCTGGATTCAAGCGTGAGGGAACCAGGTAATCACGAGCTCCTTCTGGAGTACTTTTGGTTAGAAATGGCGTTTCCACTTCTGTGAATCCTCTCTTATCTAAAAAACTTCGAACAAGTTTAATTGCTCGATATCTTAATTCAAGATTCTTTTGCATAATCGGTCTTCGTAAATCCAGATATCTATACTTTAGTCTCACCTCTTCAGCTACATCAATGTTATCCTCGATACTAAAAGGAAGCGGGGATGATGCATTTAAAATTTCCAAATTCTTTACTATTATTTCAATATCTCCAGTGGCTATCTTTGGATTTACTGAATTCTGAGGACGAGAAGCTACCCTTCCCTCTATACTAATTACCCATCCCTCTCTTAAATCATGAGCTTCTTGGTGAGCTTCTTTATTTAACTCGGGATTAAAAACCAGTTGTACTACTCCGGACTTATCACCTAAATCAATGAAAATTAAGCCTCCATGATCTCTTCTTCTCTTTATCCATCCAGCTAAAACTACCCATTGATTAATTTGTTCTTTATTTAAACTTCCACAAAGATGAGTTCTCTTCATTATTACCCTTTCTTTAAAGTTTTACTAAAATGCTCTAAATCATCCTGGCTCATTTGTTTTTGTTGGCCAGTTTGCATATCTCTTAAAATATATTTCTCTTTTTTTATCTCCTCCTCCCCTATTATTAATACCCAGGGGATATGCTCTTTATTAGCAAATTTTAATTGAGAGGAAAGGCTTTTAAGGTTGAAATTTACAATAACCTCTACTCCCTGAGAACGAAGAAGGTTAGCTAAAAGAAGTCCTCTTTCTTGACTTTCTCCATTTAAAGTAGCTATAAAAATTTTAGGAGAATTTAGATGAGGAAGTTCTGCCCCAATTTTCTCTAAATTAGATAAGAGACGATCTGAGCCTATAGCAAAACCTATAGCTGGAGTAAAAGGACCTCCCAGCTCATCTGTTAAATTATCATATCTACCTCCTGCACAAACAGTATCCTGAGCACCAAGGTAAGGAGAGATAATTTCAAAGATAGTTCTGGTATAATAATCCAGCCCCCTCACTAAATGAGGATTAATAACAAAGCTAACATTAAGAGTCTTTAATCCCTGCTTTACCTGCTCAAAATGCTCTTTACACTCCGGGCAAAGATAGGGAATATTAGGGGGGGCATCATTAATTACTGATTGACAGGATGGATTTTTGCAGTCCAAAACTCGGAGAATATTATGCTGATAACGTATCTGACAAGTTGAACACAGAAAGTCCAGATTTTTCCCCAGGTAATCTTTTAATATCCTCTGGTATTCAGGACGACACCTTCTGCAACCAATACTGTTAAGTTGTATTTCAAAATTTATCAGTCCTACTTCTTTAAGAAATCGGCGAGACATTTCAATAATTTCTACATCTATCCAGGGGCTCCCTTGACCTATATTTTCCACTCCAATCTGATGAAATTCCCTTAGTCTTCCTGCCTGGGGTCTCTCGTATCTGAACATAGATCCTGTATAGTAAACTTGCCACTCTTTAAACTTTCCATACACTTTATTTTGAAGATAAGCCCTTACAATTCCCACAGTAGCTTCAGGACGAAGAGAAAGTAACCTCCCCCCTTTATCTTTAAAGGTGTACATCTGTTTACTCACATCTGTTTCTTCTCCTACACTGCGCAGGAATAGCTCTGTTTTTTCAAAACTAGGAATCCTCACTTCTCTATATCCGTAAAGAGAAAATAAATTAGCAGCTTTTCTTTCAATCCATTGATGATAGATAGCTTGAGAGGGAAGAAGATCTTCGCACCCTCTGGGAGAATGAATCATTTCTATCCTCTTTGATACTTATAAACGGCTTTTAAATGTTGCTTATAAGTGAGGCTAAATTGGTGGCTTCCATCTCCTCTGGCTACAAAATAAAGATAATTTACTTCTGCAGGATGAATAGCAGAATAAATGCTTTGTCTGTCAGGGTTGCAGATAGGACCCGGAGGGAAACCATAGTGAAGGTAAGTATTATAAAAAGAGGGTGTTTTCAGATCTTGCAGACTCAATCTCTCACTAAAATTTCCCAGAGCATACTTTACAGTGGGGTCTGCTCTCAGCTTCATTCCCTTTTGCAGACGATTGTAAAAGACCCCAGCAATTACTGTTTTTTCTAAGGGAAGTAAAGCTTCTTTCTCTACTATGGAAGCTAAGGTTATTATCTGATGCAAAGAATGCTCTTTCTCATTGTAGAGAGGTAAGACTACCTTTTCAAATTTAGAGAGAAATTTTTTAACTACCTTTACAGGGTCCTCATCTTTGGCAAAATAATAAGTGTCAGGATAAAGGTAACCCTCTAAGCTACCATCAGGCAAAGGAAAAGAAAAATCATCTTTAAATATCCCTGGATTATCCGTTACATCTAAAAAGGCTTTTTTATTTACAATTCCCTTTTTTTCCAAAATCTCAGCCACTTCCCATTTAGGAAGCCCCTCTGGTATGGTAACTTTATATACCTTTATCTTCCCATTTTTTAGCTTGGATAAAGCTTCCATTAAACTTGGAGAGTTAAATTCATAACTGCCGGCTTTTAAATATTTCTCCCATTTTAAAATTTTAGCTACCAGAGCAAAAAAACTTCCATTAGCTATAACCTTTTTCTCTGATAAAATTTGACCAATTTTAAAGGAATCAGCACCTTTGGGAATTATTACCACTACACTCCTCTGGCTAAAAGGGGGAAGATAAAGCTGACAAATAATAAAAATTACTAAAAAAAAACCTCCCACTTTAATTAGCCTCTTCCACCATATTCTATCCCATATTAATTCTGTTATACGCATTTTATGTCAAGATAATCTTGCAAAATAATGGTAGCTGCTAATTTATCCCTCACTTTTTTTCGTTTATTTAAGCTTACCCTTGCTTCTTTAAGCACTTTTTCTGCCGCAACTGAAGAAAAACTTTCATCAAAGAAAATAATAGGGATACTTATCTGAGAAGATAGATCTTCTGCAAATCTACGGATTTTCTCTGCCTGGTAGCCTTCCTCTCCTTCTAAATTTACAGGCAATCCTATTACAATCTTTCCTACCTTATGATAAGCTACTACTTTTTTAACATACTCAACTTTTTCCTTTATCGAACTTTTGGAGAATTTAACTCCCTCTAATCCTTGAGCTATCCTGCCAGAAATATCACTTATAGCTACTCCCAGACTCTTATCTCCCACATCTAAACCCAGAATTCTACCATCTTTTTTATATGAGTTTTCTCTTTCCAAGTTGTAAACCATATTTCACCATAGAAGATGCCGAGAACACTAAGAATTAAATAATCATTCCAAGCTGTATATTATTCGACTGCAATTTTCACAGTAAACGATCTCTCCACGTCTTACCTGACTCATTATTGAAGAAGAAATTTTTATACTGCAACCACCACAAAATCCATCTTTAGTTCCTGCTACCGCTAAACCATCCTTCATCTTTCTAAGTCGTTCATACTGTTCAAAATGAAATTTGCTAATCTGATTAGTTAACTTCTCTCTTTTCTCTTTAAATTTCTCCTCTTTTTGATTAACATTTTTTATATTCAGCTCCAAATCTTTTTTTTCTTTTATTAGCCTTTTCTTTTCTTCATCCATTTCCTTTTCTAAAGAAGGTAATAGATTAGTTAACTCATCTTCTCTTTCCATTAACTCCAGTAAAATATCTTCCTCTTTCAACTTTTCTTTTTGAAGCCTATCTATTTCTCGATCCAGGGCTTCAAATTCTGATCGAGATTTAATCCGATATTTTTCATCATCATGTTTGCGCAGGAGAGAATCTATCTCATCTATTCTTTTTTCTTTACTTCTTCTTTGTTTTTTAGTTTGTTTTAGCCCTTCTTCTTTACCCATCAAATCTTTTTCTATTTCCTTTAGCCGAAACTCTATCTGCCCAATACGAGAAGATAAACTCTCTTTTTTCTCTCTTCCTCTATTAACTTCCAAATCTAAATTTTGTAGATGGACAAGTAAATCAATTTCTTTTTCCAATTTTTTGTCCTTCATCAAATAGACTAATTGGTGCGGGGTGATGGGTTCGAACCAACGACCTCTTGCTTGTAAGGCAAGCGCTCTCCCGCTGAGCTAACCCCGCAGTGCCCCCAGGGGGAGT